>JAQCCA010000280.1 GCA_027621155.1 Pseudomonadota bacterium
TGCGTATTTAAACCCGTATTACCATTATCAATATGACTTTCAAGTCCAAGCTCATCAACAACATGGAGATCTAGTGCACCTCCGTTAATGTTCAAATGCAAACCAGATGCCGCTTTCATTGTATAATTACCTTGGGCAATCTGATCATCGGCTGTAATGGTTAAGTTACAACTCTCACCGACACTTAATGAACTTAAACTTAGGCATGAATTGCTCTCTCCAGCAACAACATTAAAACCTGTAACTAACTGACCTGATTGATTATAGAAATTAAAGTCATTAGATAAAGCACTCGTTGATGGAATTCTCCAATTGAAATTACCGGTGTTTTCAACACGCATTGTTGCCTTAGCCACACTACCTGCTTGAGGTGTTAGCAAGTACAGCGTCCCATTACTAAGTTGTGCATAATTTTGTGTCAAACTAATTGGAACGTCATATTTCACACCACCTGCTAGGCTTACCTCAAGCTTTGGCTCCACGCCACCTTCTGGTAAATAACTATTGGGATCTGCTTGCAAAGTAATGCTTTTGAAATCTCCATAATTTAAAGATAATGGATATTGTGTATTATCATTCACTAAGCTTAAACCAGAAGCATCTCCAAGAAGTAACGTAATACTTTGAAGCTGTGTTTGCGCATCCCCTGTATATTCAAATTGATAATGACTATTTCCAGGTGTCTTAATATTAATGCTGGCATCTTGCAAATCAAATGGAGCTTTTACATCTACTTCAGGGCAAACCTTATTACCATTTGATGATGTGACATAGATTAAACAGCTTTGTGTATTATCTGCTAATGCCACTTTATTACCATTTAACCAATCCGAAACTGATTGATCCATCGCGGGTTTAAAGGTAAAGCTATAAGACTGTGACGGCATTAAAGAGTTCATAACTAAATTATCATCATCGCTTGATAAAATCTCTGGAATATGTAATCTGACAGCATTTAAACTTTCATATTGTGATGGATTACTAATTTCAAGTGTATTTACTTTCCCTGCTGTTAGGGTTAAATCACTTAATTGAGGCGATATATAATCGACACCACTATCACCACCTACCGTGAGTGCTTGATGCAGAAGCTGTATGTTTTGCCCATCGATTGTCGAATTAACATTGACAAAACCACTGACAGCCTCAGTTAATGCTGCGTCACTATTAAACATCAGCTTTTGTCGAATGGTGCAATGCTCACCGGATTGTAATGTCATGCCATCAACACAGCTACTTATTTCGGCTTCACTTGCAAGACTAATCGCGGAGAGTCCTTCTAAGCTAAAGCTTGGGATACTATCTAATGTGATAGCATGCGTTGCATGATTTGTTAGTTGATAGCTGACATACACTGGGTTTTCATCGCCCCCCACTATCGATGACTTAACCTTACTTGGGACAAACCCCGCATCAACAGGATCAAATAAATAAGCACTTGTCGTGGTTGTATAGATGATATCCTTATAATCTACCAAGTTATTTACAGCAGCTATTCGCAGTGAGATGTGCTCGGGCGCTACATTGGTTATATCAAGCGCCAACGTGCAACTTTGTCCAGGAGCAATACTACCGGCACTTAAACAGGTAGATTGCATCGGAGCAAGGGTTACCCCTTGGGCAAGCTCATCATTAGCTAAATTAACGATCTTATAATCAGTTGCCACATCACTAACATGCCAATCAAATTGACCATTATTGGTAATTGTTAGTGTTTTTTGCACTACTTCCCCTTCTGTTAGTGGCTTTTGTAGCTGGCTTAAAAAATTGGGGGTGATATTAATATCATTACTTGTAATCTGATTATCAACACTGATTTGTTTTTGCAACGATTTGTTTTGACTGTTAAGACTATAGTCCACCTGGTATAATGCACTACCATCTGCTGAGCTACTAACTTCAAGAGGGATATTTACCGTGCTATTGGCATCAATCATTAATGGGAAATTAAGCTCAGGATCCAGTGTCACATCAGTGATACCTTGACCTAAGGTCAACGCGTTAACAATCATTCTGCTTGTTGTTGGGTTATGTAAACTAATCGTTTGATTCTCAGTCGCTGTTAATGTTTGATTATCTGCTTCTAACGTATATTTAGTCACTGCAACGCTTGGATAAAATGCCAACATATTTGCTGCTGTTAGGTTTAAGATATGTGTATTTTGGTTCGTTAACAGTGAATCATAGTTCGCGTCAATATAATTCTCAGCAGCAACGCCTGAGTCAAAGTTCAATGTAAAGATATGCGACTGTCCTGCTTTTAATACCGGAATAATGAGTTGTGATTGGCTTTCAGGAGTTAATAAATCACGTAAATCTTGTGGTAAATTGAATGCTAAATTGACAATATCTTGGTTGCTATTATTGCTCACTGCAATTTGAATGCGCTCATTATTCATCGTACTTGGTGTAACTTCACTTAGATTTAATGTAGGCAACACAGCACTGACATCATCGCTCGCGGTAGCAATCACATTAAGGTTTGACAAATCAAGCTGCACTATATTTTCAGGGTGCCTCGGGGCTCATAATAGATTTTGGGACATCCAAGTCAGCCAAAATCGAATCGCTTCCCTCG
>JAQCCA010000281.1 GCA_027621155.1 Pseudomonadota bacterium
GTCTCTATTTCAATTTATTCACACTATACCCATCACAAAATTAAAATATAAAAGCAAAAAAAAACCCGCATCCTCCTTTGGTTGGAAGATGCGGGTTTCCTAATCTTGGCTTTTCTTAGCTACAGCCGCGCACCTTCCGATCGCCCAATGACGACCAGAATAATAATCAGGATCAGGCTGATTACTGGTGAACGTAGCATAAAATAATCTCCAAAATTTGTGTATGTGTTTCAGGTATTCACTAACAAATGCTTTGCATCTGTTTTAAACAACATAAGCATTAAACTAGCAATAGATTTTGCGAAACACAACCTTTTATTTACAAATTTTCGAAATTTCTTTTCTTGACTGTAAACACAACGCTTTGTTTATTAATCAAACATAAAGCATTGCACCATTAAAATCATAAATTGCATTAAGCTGCTTTAGCTCTTTGAAGCCAAAAATACAAACCACACCAAGGAATTCACGCATCGTTTGAATATTTGCTGCAGTTGCATTAATTTCCCTTTTTTTCATATACCAAAAGATCTCCCGGTTGACAGTCCAATGCTTCACAAATCAGCGCTAAGGTTGAAAAACGTATTGCCTTGGCTTTACCCGTTTTTAGAATCGATAAATTCTGCTCTGTAATACCAATTTTTTCTGCTAACTCTTTTGAGCGCATTTTACGCATTGCCATCATTACATCTAAATTCACAATAATTGCCATACTTATCTCCTAAATCGTCAAATGACTTTCTTCTTCAAGCTGCTGCGCTTGCTGCATCACCTTGGCAATTAAAATAATGACAGCTCCGGTGATTAAACTCGCAAGATCAATACCAGATAAACTCAATGTTAGCATGCGCTGCCCAGGCGGATTAGCAAAGCTTAGCACCACTGAAATAAGTGCATCATAAATAAGTCCGCCAATAACCCATGCAAACAAGGTATAACCCATTTTTTTATAAGCCAGTGTATTTTGATGTGAAAATACGCTTCCTTGTGAATAATTTTTAAATACGATAATCAATTGACTTAATCCATACATTACAATCCCGCATGGAATCATCGATATTAAAAATGCCAACAACTTCGTTCCAAGTGGCACCGTATCACCATGAACATACTGCATCAAATCACTACCAATACCAAGCTGCATAAATAAGCTTGGCTGCCCACCACTTGCTGAGCCCTTGCTAAAGCTTAACCAAAATAAAAAGGTAACAATTGGTATCAAATAGAAACATATTTGGAAAAACCAATAATAACGATAACTTGATTGTTGAAACTTAGACATATTTTCTCCTGAATGATTACTTTTACCACAGATAGGTGCGATTACTATAGCAAGATAAAATGCATTTGCGCAACAGTTTTTATTGTTTATCAATAATTATTTATCGCATAAACATCTATATTTATATTAAATAGCAGTGCCATAACTTTAAAAAACACCACTAATGCAACGTCTCACCTCAGCCCAATACTTAATCACAAAACAATGCATTAAAAACACTACAAATATTCCAATACCCCTCCTCGTATAGTAAAAAAGTTGAGATTTTTTGATATTTTCCTGCATTTTTTATCCAAAATCATATGATCAAACTTGCATTTTTAGCATGCTTTGGCTAACTTTGACGGCGGTAATTGTGTTCAAGTTACTTTTGAAATCAAAATGAAAATAAAACAGGAGATCAAATTATGAAGAAAATTATTGCAACAACCGTCGCAGCTGCGGCACTGATTAGTGGTTCAGCTTTTGCTGCTGGCGCGCAAACAGGTCTAGTACTTGGTGGAAGCGTTGGTTATACAATGCCAACAGGTTACGTTAAAGATATCGAAACTGGAACTGGTGTTGATAATAAAAATGGAAATATTGCCGGCAGTCTACTTGTTGGTTATGACTATGCGCTTAGCCCATTATTTAGCGTAGGGATTGAGTTAGATGGTCAATATGCTTATCAACTCAGTAAAAGCTCATTAGCTGGAGATAGTGCTAAATCAAGCAATGTTAGTGTTCCATTATTTCTAACCGGTAAATTCTTTATTCCTGAAGCAATGGGTCTAAATGTCTTTGGTAAAGCTGGTTATGCCTATAATAGACTTTCAGCTAAAGCCGAAGTTAGTGGAGTTTCAGAGACATTTAACACAAATTTATGGCGCCCTGTGGTTGCTGGTGGTATTGGCTTCCAGTTACAACAGTTTAATATTTTTGCTGAATATCAATACAATTGGCTACCGTATCAAGGCACCAACGGTGGATATGGTACCGCTTCGCTGGGCTTAACTTACACCCTTCCTATGTAACAATTATCTCTAATCACTCTTTATCTTAGGCGAGCGATTGACTCGCCTTATTTTTGCAATCCAAAAGCTTATCGCACCCTGAGCATCAGTCGAAGGGTATGCTGGATAACAGCATGCTAAATAATGGCTTCGACTAACGCTCAGCCAACGTTTACACGATGGCAATGTATAACCATCACAAACCATTTTTAAAAGCCGATTCATACTATGCTTAACTTGATAGTAAGTATAAAATAACTGTAACTACCCAGCAGGTTAGATTTTGATAAATCTTAATTTTTG
>JAQCCA010000282.1 GCA_027621155.1 Pseudomonadota bacterium
GTTGAAACTGATTTGCATGGTAAGAGTTTATTAACACTTGCATCTTTGAATAAGGGCACAGCCTTTAGCGAGCGTGAGCGTGAGGAATTTGGCTTATTAGGTAAATTACCTTTCCAGATCGAATCTTTAGAGGAGCAAAAAACGCGTGCCTATCAGCAGTATAAATCTTTTAGAAGCAACATTGGGCGCTATAGTTTTTTAAAGAACTTGCATAATATCAATGAGACATTGTTTTACCGGTTAGTGCGCGATAATCTCAATGAAATGCTACCAATTATTTACACGCCAACAGTTGGTGAAGCGGTGATGCGCTATAGCGAGCAATTTCTATCACCTCGAGGACTTTATATTGCTTATCCAGATCGCTATAAAATGCGTGAGATATTACGTAATCGCACTAACTCAGATGTTGATATTCTTGTGGTCAGTGATGCGGAAGGGGTGTTAGGAATTGGTGATCAAGGTGTTGGCGGTATTGAAATACCGGTTGCTAAGCTTATGGTGTATACACTGTGTGCGGGCATTAATCCTGGGCGTTATTTGCCGGTGTTTTTAGATGCAGGCACTAATAATAAAAAGCTTTTAGAAGATCCCTTGTATCTTGGCTGGCGTCATGAGCGTGTGCGTGGTGAGCAATATGATGAAATGGTGCAGTTATTTATTGAAGCGGTTAAAGAAGAGATGCCCGAGACATTCCTGCATTGGGAGGATTTCGGACGTGATAATGCACGTAAAAATTTATTAAAGTATCAAAATGAAATCTGCAGCTTCAATGATGATATGCAGGGGACTGCTGCCGTTGCTTTAGCGGGCTTGATCTCAGCGTCAAAACGCTCAGGTGAAGTTTAATCGCCAAAAATTTGTAATCTTTGGTGCAGGAACGGCAGGATTGGGTATTGCCGATGAGATTGTTGCAGCCCTTGTGCATTCAGGTTTGACAAAAGAAGAAGCTTATCAGCACTTCTGGTGTATTGATAAAGATGGTCTGTTAATTGATGATCAGGACATGATGGACTTTCAACGCCCCTATGCTTGTACACGTGAGTCGGTTAAAGGGTGGAGTGCAGATGAAAAAGGACGCATTGCACTTGCTGAAGTGGTCAAGCAAGCGAAGCCAACAACTTTGATTGGCTGCTCAGGTGTTGCTAATGCTTTCACGGATGATGTTATTTTATCTATGGCTGAGAATAATGATCGGCCGATTATCTTTACCCTATCCAATCCAACGAGTCGCTGTGAGCGTGTGCCGCAGGATATCATTCGCTTGACGGAAGGGCGCGCGCTGATTGCTATAGGTAGTCCATTTGATGATGTTGGTTATAAAGGTAAAGTTTATCGTATTGCGCAATCAAATAATGCCTTGGTTTTCCCAGGTATTGGTTTAGGTATCGTTGCGATTGCTGCGAAGCGCTTTACGGATAATATGTTATGGGCGGCATGTAAGGCGCTAGCAAATTACTCAACCCAAGATGATGCGTTATTACCAAAACTAAGTGAGGCATACAGCGTCAGCCGTCAGGTCGCATTTGCTGTTGCACGTCAGGCAATTGAGGATGGTGTTGCTCAAAATGTTGATGATATTTGGCGCAAGATAGATCAAGTGATTTGGGAGCCAAAGTATTATCCATATTATTTTAAATCGTAGTTTCTTTAAGGGTGTTTAACATGAAATTATCAGTCTTTATCGCAACGAGTTTAGATGGTTATGTTGCGCGAGTAAATGGGGATATCGATTGGTTAATGAAGTTTAATGCGTCGTTACCCGCTGATGAGGATTGTGGTTATGCTGATTTTATGAGCGCTATTGACACAATCGTATTGGGTAAAAACTCGTTTAATAAGGTATTAGAGTTCGATCAATGGCCATATGCTAATAAAAGAGTGATCGTTATGGCTAGAAGTGATGTGCTCGTTCCTGATGTGTTGAAGAATAAGGTTTCAGTATTTTCAGGAACACCAAAAGAATTAGTTGGATCGCTTAATGTCAAGGATGCTAATAATTTGTATATTGACGGTGCTTTGATTATTCAATCTTTTTTAAATGAAGGATTAATTGATGAGCTTATAGTAACTGTTATCCCAACCCTGCTTGGTGAAGGTAAATCTTTGTTTGGCAGGGTTAATCAAGACATCAACTTAAGGCTTGTAGATGTTAAAAAGTATGAGTTTGATGCAGTTCAACTAAAATACGCCGCCATTAAATGATTTGTACAAATTAAGTATTTATATTTCATCTGTAAGGAAATTTTCTAATATTTTTCAGTAAGTAATTTAAGCCTCATAAAGATGGTAGCTATTATAAAGTTATTGGGAAAATTCGATGGTGCCCGGGGCCGGAGTCGAACCGGCACGAGAGTTAAGTCTCGAGGGATTTTAAGTCCCTTGTGTCTACCAATTTCACCACCCGGGCAAAGACTTGTTCTGGAGGCTGAGACCGGAATCGAACCGGTGTCCAAGGCTTTGCAGGCCTCTGCATAACCACTTTGCTACCCAGCCAACTGGAGCGGGAAACGAGGTTCGAACTCGCGACCCCAACCTTGGCAAGGTTGTGCTCTACCACTGAGC
>JAQCCA010000283.1 GCA_027621155.1 Pseudomonadota bacterium
AAAGATGGTACTGCAGCAGGTGCAAAAAATTGGACGGATGCAAAGACATATGCTAATACTTTAAACTTATGTGGATATAATGACTGGCGCTTACCGACTATCAATGAGCTAGCAAGCCTTGTAAATTACTCGGATACAACTTCAGTTGCACACTGGTTAAATAATAACGGTTTTAATAATATTCAACCGTATTATTATTGGTCTGGCAATGTTTATTCCTTGTCAGGCGGTTACGCGTGGAGCGTTTATATGAGTGACGGTAACGTGTACAACCTCAGTCAGACGGGCAATAGCTATGTGTTGCCTGTTCGCGGACCGAATTGATTATTGGGTGATTTGATTATTTAAAGGCTCTTCTGCGTTTCTTGTTGGTTAAAATCCGAGCATGCGATATCCGCTTAAATCCAAGGTCAATCTTTGGAAAAGTGACTCAGTTTTAAAGAAACCATAGCAGCGTCTTTTGATCACTTTGATTTTATTGTTTAACCCTTCTACAAAACCACTGGTTGCCCTAGTTTTAAAATAATTAGCTATGCTGCTTTTGTGTTTATTGAGTGTTTTAATGAACGTATTAAAACAACTTACATCACTCTGCTCAACGCTAGCTATCCATCTATCAAGTTTCGCTATAGCGGGGCTTTGTTGATTAACCTCTCTACCTGTTCTGTTACTCAATTTTTAAGCGGTTCTGTAGCTTTGAGGCATGCCGAGACTGGTCATTTTATTGATTACTCCACATCCAATCATAGCTTCTTGTTTTTGACGTGATAACTCTCTGGCGTGCATAGAATTCCCAATAGTTCGCTGATACCTTTGTACAGCAAGTTCGGAGTAATTACGCTGCCCATAATTGTATGCTTTCTGCCAATTCATCCGCCCATGTTGCTTGATTTCAGAAAGGTTAATATTACGGGAGGCTGACTTATCATCACTCATCACCGCATCTTCTCTTGGTGGTATGACGATAAGCGCATCAGACGAGTGCGCTGTAACCGCATCATACACTGACGTCTTATCATAAGCGCCGTCAGCGCTAAAGTGATCAATTTCATCCTCTATCTGATCTACTAATTCTGGTACGTGCGCTTCATCTGAACCAAATCTATCTGACAAAACACACGCCTCAAAATAATGGGATTCATTCACCGCGATGTGAAGTTTACGCCAACTTGCCTTATTCGATAACTGGTATTTCTCTTGATGCCATTCTCCTCGCCCAAAGCGCTTTAAACCTGTTGAATCAACAGCAATGACATGTACCATGTCATCTGGTCTTTCATGCTTCTTATAGCGTGGCGTTTTGAGATTTAATGCTTTTAAACGCTTGCTCAAACAGCTATAGTCTGGACAAGTAATATTTAAATCATGCAACTCAAACAGGGAATTCAGAAAGCCTTGCAGCTGACGCAGTGGTAATTTGTACACGAGCTTAATTTCATAGCACACCGTGATGGCATAGTCCGTGTAAAGCTGTGGGGCGCCTGTCCCATCATAAACTCTATCATTTTCATACCACTTCGCTATTGCATCTTCTGATAGCCAAAATGTTATATCACCCCGCCTTCTTAAAGCATCGTTATACTCTGACCAGTTTGAGACTTTGTGTTTTTGTTTGGGGACTTTCCAACCTTTCTTTTGTGGGTATTTATTAGGCATGATGATGAGCTATTCTTAGGTAATTGCTCATATTAACCATCGTTCCAGCAAATATCAATACTGGTTATATTTCAAGCTAATCAACAAAGCCCTTATGACATATAACTAATTTTTTTCTTAATACATTTTCTAATTGAGTGTCTTCCATATTAATACTCACAATTTATTAGCGGACTGATTCTATCATATTTTTAATGTTTTGCATTATCAACATTTGATTTTATCTGTTGTCATATAACCTATATTCTCTATTAGCAAACTTACAAAACTCACCCCTAAACATCAAGCCAACATCACCTATCTCACCATTTCTTTGTTTTCCAATCACAACTTCTGCTAATCCTTTTAAATCAGGGTCATCAGGCTTGTAGACTTACTCATGACCGATAAGGTAATTGTCGTTATAGCCATCAATGCACCGTATCACTCTTACTCAACTGTGACCATGATGTATGATCAATTAAGTTATGCTCTACCTCATCATCGACAAATTCCAACATATCAGCCGTTTTAAGGTTAATCATGTCGTCTAAGTCCTGCTCGATGACATAGAATCTATGATTGTCATCTAAAAGCTTACGTGTGGCTTCTGTTAAGGTGCAATTGTGTTTGTCGATATAATCCTTAACATCATTTAACAGCAAAAGTTTACCGTAAAAGTCAGCCAAACTTAAAGATGCAAACATTTTGACCTCAAAATCAAATCCTTTAATCTCAACGTAAAAGTAATCAGGCGTGTTGTCCTTTGTCACAAAACATTGCACGTGACCATCAAAGCCAAAGTAATTCATCGCTTTTGGATAAAACTTGCAGCAAGTATTGTAACCATGCAGATCGGTTTTATTGAAAACTTTTTCGGGTGGGATTTTTGCCATGATCAATAACCTCTTT
>JAQCCA010000284.1 GCA_027621155.1 Pseudomonadota bacterium
GATACCATTGCAGGTGTCTTTAATGGCAAAATCCCACAGTTCAATTAACAAGCTGCTGGGCAGTTACTACCATTTATCATTTTTTGCCAGTGTACTGGGAATACAGCTTAAATGAATAATGCGAATTGGTACTCCTGCGCGAATGGCAATCTGTGCTGCCCCTCTTTTTAATTGGATTGGCATATTGGGAATAGAACGTGTGCCTTCAGGGAATATTAATAAGTTGTTGCCTGAATTTAATGTTGTTTTAATATCACTAAATGTTTGCTCAGGATCAATATTGGGAATGTAGCCTGCAGTGGAGATAACGCGTCGTATAAATCGATTGTGCCATAATTGCGCTTTAACAATATTGTCACAAAAGGGTAGTTTAGAGACGATTGAGACATAATCGATCAAGGTGGGGTGATTGGCGATGATTAATGTGCCTTTGTCTTTTTTTAATTTGTCAAAACCAATAAACTGAAAGCGAATAAGACCTAAGCCCGACATCGTCGCGGTAAAGAAACGAAATGTTAAATAAATACAATATTGCGCAATATGTTTTTTTTTGCTTTTTTGAGCGGATTATTTTAGCAATGATGACTGCCATAGGAATAATGATATAGCCTAACAGTAAACCACCTAAAGAGAATAATAAAAAACAAAACCCCGTAGCAACCAGGCGCCATAGATAGTTTATTTTGTTAAACAACATATGCGTGGATATGAATAAGTAAATTTGGGCTATTATCAATCAAACAACTTGGTTAGTCAAAAAGTAGTTTGATTATATATTAATCCAAAAAATATTTTACAATTGGCCTCATTTCGCGTTACGCTTATCCTCCCGCACACAATAAAGATAAAAGATGTTAAACAAGTTTATTAAATATACTGCAGCGATTTTATTAGCTGCTTCATCAATTACAAGTTCATTTGCCGCAAGTGCTCATACGTCAGCGGCAAGTGAAAGTGCTACTAAAGCCATTTCGTTAGCAGTAAATTACTGCAATGACTTTTTAAAATATGGCAACCCTGGTGGTAAGGTTAATTTATATCTTTGTCGTGAGGGTTATATCTCTGCTTATAACTATGAAACCAAGCAACCTATCTGGGTTGCTTATCGTCTAACAGCTCAGTCTGTTTCAAGTAAACTAAAGCGTCATGATGAGTTTCAACCAGATCCAGAAGTACCAGCTAAGTATCGTGCTGAGTTGTCAGATTATAAGCGTAGTGGCTATGACCGTGGACATTTGGCACCCTATGCTGCAATGGATTTCAATAAGACAAGTGCCAAACAGTCGTTTTATTTATCGAATATGTCGCCACAAAAAGGTGGACTTAATCGTCAAGGATGGGCAAAGCTTGAGTCTGATGTGCGTTTCTGGGCGCAAATGTACAAGGAAGTCTATGTCTACACAGGACCTGTATTTAAAAACAGCAAAATACACAAAACAATTGGTAAGAATAAAATATGGGTGCCAGAGTATTTCTTCAAAGTAGTCTACGCACCAAAGCAAGATAAGGCGATCGCCTTTATTATGCCTAATGCTCGCGTTGATAAAAAAGATGTCGCGAAATATCGTGTATCGATCAAAGATGTTGAAGAGCGTACTGGTTTGACGTTTTTTAATACCTTGCCTAAGACTCAAGTAGCTACTTTAACAGATAAAACCTCACCAATGTGGCGTACGAGTTATAGGGCGTAAGGTATCCGCTTAGCGCTAGGTAAATAATATGATGCAAACACGTTGGCTGAGCGTTGGTCGAAGCCTTTATATAAGTACCTAAGCAATAGTTTAGTGATAATAATGGATATTCGGGTCAAGCCCGAATATAACGACTCACTGTTATTCTTGGACTTGATCCGAGAATCCAAAAAATACCTGATAATATTTGCATGGCTACTTAAGATAATGCCTCAAAGTATGACTTTCAATGTGCGCTCAGGGCATGTGCTTTTGGGTGATTACTTAAAGTCGTGGTCAACTTTCCGCACTGGTTGCACGAATATGTCCACTCAAATCATGATAATGTTGAATATTTTTATAATCATAAGTGCTAAAGATATCGTGAACAGGTTGTGCTTGTTGAAAGCCATGCTCAATAACCATAAAGCCATCTTCTTTTAAATGCGCTTTGCCATGACAAATGATATGTTCGATATCTGCTAAACCATTGTTTTTCGCAATAAGTGCAGTGGTTGGTTCATATTGACGAACATGCGTACATAATGCTGGATCTGATTGGTCGATATATGGTGGATTGGAGACGATAATATCAAACTGTTGATTAATAATAGGCTGATACCAACTACCTTGTAATAGTTTTACATTACTTAGCTTGTAACGCTCTTTGTTATGAGCGGCAACCTTAAGCGCATGTTCGCAATAATCAATAGCGGTCACTTGCCACTCGGGGCGAGCATGAGCAAGGCTCAAGGCAATCGCGCCACTACCTGTGCCTAAATCAAGCACTTGCAGTTTAGTATGTTGTGTAAATTTATTGAGTATTGTTTCAATAAGTACTTCGCTGTCCGCGCGTGGAATCAATGTG
>JAQCCA010000285.1 GCA_027621155.1 Pseudomonadota bacterium
AACTTCTGCTTTATTGACTTTGCGTTTCATCACAAGCTCAGTTAAAGCATCCGCTTCTTCAAAGGGAGAAACTCTTTCACGTTGCTCATTCTCAAGCAATTGAATAATTAAAATATCATTATCTGCTTCATCACGTAAGATGCATGGCACACTTTCAAGCTTAAGCTCTTTTGCCGCTCTAAACCTGCGCTCACCAGCAATAATATGATAAAAACCATCATCCTTTTTAGGCGTTACAATAATCGGTTGGATAATGCCCTTTTGCGCAATACTCTGCGCTAAAGTATCAATATTTCTAAAGATTTTACGCGGCTGATTGGGATCAGGCATTAATTCATTTAAATTGATATTAAGCAATCCACCTGATTGTGCTGCATGTTCGTTTAAGGTTTTAAGCTTAAGTGCCAGTAGTGCTTCCTTTTTATTATCAGCACTGCCATCAACACTGCCTAATTCATGCACCCTTTTTCTATTGGCTAAGGATATTTTGGCACTCATGCAGTCACCCTTAAGAATGAAGCCACGATTTCCTTAGCTAACCTTCTGACTTGAACATGGACATTGCTCTCAGGCGCGTAATCACCGATATACATACCAGAGGCCTCAGCTTCGACAAACTTAACACTTTGCGGAATAAACGTACTAAAAGATTTACCTTCTTCTTCTAGCACATTAAGCAAGCTGCGCGACATGTTTGAGCCTTTAACAACGCGATTAGCAAGTAGTTTATAAGGGCGATCAGCAGTTAACGCCAGATCTTTTGCTTCAAGAAGACCTGATAAATCCATACCACTGGGCGCCGCTGGAATAATCACTAAATCCGCCAGTAAAGCAGCTTTTAAGGCAGCCGTTTGAAAATTTGGTGGTGTATCAATAACGATATAATCGACCTTTGATTTAACTTCTGCAATTGCCTCTCTGGCATGCTTTTCATCCACTTGAATAACATTATCAGCCGAGTCTTCATTTTTAGCCGCCCACGACCAAGCATCTGGCTTGTCTTTATCCATATCAATAACTACTACAGAATGACCTAATTCCTTAAGTCCACCATAAATATTCATTGCGGTTGTTGTCTTACCAGAGCCACCTTTTTGTTGTAAAAGGGCAATTACTTTTGCTGTCTTCATCTTCAACTGATTAAGTTACGTTTAATGCTTGTGCCAGTATATAACACTCATCAAGCATTTTACAGCCTTTCTGCCATGGCTTTTTTGCTTTATTCCGTATGCAGCTTAGTGTTTATTTTGATTCACCGGCTTAGTTTGACTATACTCTCCTCCAAGTTTGACCCAATAACAAAAAAAAAGGATGCATTATGCATAACAAAGCCTCAAGCAAACCCACTAAATTCGATTCAAATAAAGCCAATGAGCTCGATGATCTGCTTCTTAGTTTATATCCAGAACCCGCCGATGATTTTGATAAAGATGAGCATATTTTTTCACTATCTATGTTAGATGGATATCTCACAGCAGTATTGCTTTGCCCTGATATGATAGATCATGAAGATTGGTTAGAAGGTGTTTGGCAAGAAGATGCACTACCTCAATTTAAATCTGAAGCAGAAAAAGAAAAGCTGATCAAGCTATTAATTGCTGAACACAGCCGTGTCAAAAAAGCATTTGCCAATGAGCTAACTGAGTTTGAACCGCTTGTTTATCACGAGATGCATAATGATCAAGCATTACCTGCGATTGATCTATGGCTTGATGGTTTTGAACGTGGTTTTGAGTATTTCGTAGATGCTTGGATATTAAATCCGCAAATTGAAGCCGTTATTGATGATATTTTAGGGTTTGATGATGATTGTGATTTTGAGCATCTATCATTAGATCAACGCAATAAGTCATTAGAGAGACTCACTGATTTGATTATTCAGTTGTATGCGTTAATTTGCAGTAACCCGAATGCAAAATAGTAACTAATAAACGTCTTTCTTGTTACATTAAATCGACAGGATAACCGTCTTACTTCTTCAACAAACGCCTTTTTTGATAAACATAATATACAGCTGGTAGCAGCAATAGCGCTAAAATGGTCGCACTAATCATGCCGCCGACCATTGGTGTTGCAATACGCTGCATGACCTCTGACCCAGTTCCTCTTGCGAACATAATAGGAATCAAACCGATAATAATTGTTGCCACCGTCATTGTGATTGGGCGTACACGCAGTAATGCCCCCTCAATAATGGCGCGTTTAATATCATCATCATCTGTCAATGTTTCTCTATTAAGGGATTGTATCGTTTGACTCAAAGAACACAGCATCAGCACACCAATTTCAACGGCAACCCCAGCTAATGCAATAAAACCAACGCCTACAGCTACCGATAAATTATAATTTAAAAGATAGATTAACCAAATACCACCAACAATAGATAGTGGTAAAGTCAATACAATCATTAAGACATCGGCGACTCGTCGGAAACTTAAATACAATAACAATAAAATAATTGCCACCGCAACGGGTACGACTTTTAAAAGTTGTTGATTAGCGCGCTGCATATATTCATATT
>JAQCCA010000286.1 GCA_027621155.1 Pseudomonadota bacterium
ACCAGTAATCATATTTTTTACATAGTCTGCGTGTCCTGGACAGTCAACATGAGCGTAATGTCGGTTATTTGATTCATATTCAACATGTGCTGTTGAAATTGTGATACCTCTCTCACGTTCTTCTGGCGCAGCATCAATTTGATCGTAGGCACGTGCTGTACCACCGAATTTTTGAGCCATGATCAATGTGATTGCGGCTGTTAATGTAGTTTTACCGTGGTCAACGTGGCCAATTGTTCCAACGTTAACGTGCGGCTTAGTACGTTCAAATTTTTCTTTAGCCATTATTTGCTCCAAAGTTTTATTAACAAACCTAAATGGTGCTCACAACCAGATTTGAACTGGTGACCTCTCCCTTACCAAGGGAGTGCTCTACCTACTGAGCTATGCGAGCTTCAATATTTTAAAACTTAATTTTTTTATACTTTAACCTTTAAATACACTTTATAAATCCCTTTAATGGAGCGGGCGATGGGAATCGAACCCACGCTATCGGCTTGGAAGGCCGAAGTTCTACCATTGAACTACGCCCGCACTGGGAAATCGTGGTGGAGGGGGCAGGATTCGAACCTGCGAAGGCTGAGCCGTCAGATTTACAGTCTGATCCCTTTGGCCGCTCGGGAACCCCTCCAGCGTGCTGGCGACAATCATAGGGCTTTAGTTTTTAAAAATCAACTTTTTTTCATCGATTTTTTTGCCTATAATTTCATTCACCAGATTTTGAAAACTTAAGCAGTTAAGACGCGTGCAAGTATATACGAAAGCAAAATCATTTTGCCAGCATTTTTTGCTATTAATTTTAGTTTTTTTCATCTTCACGGCGAATGCTGAGATATATCAGTGGCAAGATAAAAATGGCAATACTGTTTTCTCTAACACACCGCCCGGTGAAAGCACTGATACAACCACTATTGATACACAAACACTAAACGTTATTGCTCAGACACATAGCAAAACTGATAGTGAAGATGCCGATGATAATAACGCCGAAGCATTAAACACAATGACCTCAACACTTAAAGAAAAACTTTCTGAACATATCAATAATGAAAAAAGCACGCTTAATAAAAAAATCACACCCCCCGCCAATAACACGCATGTTCATAACTTCTATCCATTAATTCCTATCCAGACCTCTCCACCACTATCAGCCAAAGCCAAAGTGATGGTGATCGCGAATGAACATGAGGGAAGCGCTGTTTATCAAAATGACACATGGAATATTCCAAGACCTTTTCCTGGCAAAAACGACATAAGCCTCTACGGCAAGACTGAAACAGGGGAGCCTTTTTTTTCTGACTCAATCACCATGTATATTCATAACAGTCGCGTCAAACAAAATCTCAAATGAGTTTTTAACTACTCACCATTGTTTTACTTATGGGAAACTGTAGCACAATCGTCAAGCCTTGCCCACCATCCGAGGTGCGCGCGGCTATCTGCCCATCATGTAACCTGACAATCTCTTTCACAATTGAAAGCCCCAGACCGCTACCAGCTTGTCCAGTCCCTGCTTCACGATAAAATCGATCAAAAATTCTCTTTTGCTTATCTTCAGCAATCCCAATGCCGTTATCAACCACTTCAAATAAGACTTCTGATTTTGCCACATAACTATATAAAACAACTTTACCGCCATCAGTGGTATAGCGAATGGCATTATCAATGAGATTTCTAAATAAAATATTTATTAATGTTTCACTGGCATAAACAACCGCTGCTGACTTACTTGGCAAGAACTCCAGCTCAATATTTTTTTGCAGCGCCAATAACGCCAACTCCGCAAGTTGATTCTCAGCAATACTATTTAAATTCACATTTTTTTTATCAGGCAAATCCTGCTGCGGCTCTAAGCGACTTAACGTCAGTAGTTGATCAATAATATAAAAATAGCGATCGGCACCACTAATAATATTGGCAATACGCTTTTTAATCTCAACCATGTCATCCAAGTTAAGCGCAACCTCAGCTTGTGTTTTCAATGCTGCCAATGGCGTTTTTAATTCATGCGCTGCATCTCCAGCAAAACGCTTTTCACGCTCTAACACCTTACTAAATTTTTGAAATAGGATATTTAATTGATTTAATAGCGGAATCACTTCAGGCGGTGCTGTTTTAACCGCAATTGGCTCAAGTTTACGTGGATCTTTGACTGCAATTGCACGGCGAATATCAGATAAAGGTCGCAAAGCCAGTTGCACCACAATGAATATAGATAGCAATAGAAATATATATAGCGTGATTAAATCCCACAAAGCGCTGCGAAACAAATTCAAAAACATTTGATGCTTAAAATCAGAGCTCACCAACACCACAATGCGATAAGGTTGATAGCGACTATTAATGCTAAACATATTCCATAATTGTGACCCTTGTGATGTTTTTAGCTTAACCGTTTGAAAGCTATCAAGCTCCGTCTTTTGAAAAGTAGACACATCCGGCGATCCTGTTGAATGTAAAATCAAATTACTACTGCGGCGATCATACACCTGAAAAGCAAATGAATCCTTATA
>JAQCCA010000034.1 GCA_027621155.1 Pseudomonadota bacterium
AAAATTGCTGCAAAACGCAAGGCTAACCCCTGCCTGAGATTTGATTCGTAAAGCTCCGCTAGCGTGCCCATGGCTTAACGATCTTGCTTTACTCTGCCTTAGCTACTCCCACGCCCTGCGCCTCGTGGTGCCAATATGTAGCGGGTCTGTGGGGGTGTTTGAATTGGTACGTTATTTGCACACTCGCCCGCTCGCGTTCTGTATAACCTATTGTATACCCTGCAAGGCTTAACACGCTACGCTCACCGTCTCACGCATGATCTGCCTACCCTTAAAATAACGCCCTCACAGGGGCTTAAAACACGCCTTATTAACTGCCTATTTTATGCGCTTAATACTGCCTTGTAGTCACATTTTGGTTTTTGTAGTCATTAGCATTAGGCTGTATTTCATACTGCTGAATGTAGTTTTTCTACCGCTACCTTGTGTAAAATAATTAATGTTTTTTGTTTTTTATTATTGACTTTCTACCGCTACCTTGTATAATGGTAATTAGAAAGTGAGGCAAAGCCAAACTAACAACCAAGATCAAGGAGTAACCAATATGGACAATCAAACAAAATTAGAACTCATCACCACCATAACTAACTGCACTGATAGCAACGAGTATGAGCTTGCCGAGAAGCTGCTTAAAGTTTTGGGCGTAAGGATTGTCGATACACTGGACAAGAAGCCGCTTGACTTGTTCTGTGAAGATGAACTTGTTGAAGCCTTGGAAAAAGAAGGCTATCAATTAGCGTACAATGATTAAACCATACTGCCAACAAGGAAAAAATAACATGATCAAATCAGCATACACCTTTGAAACCATTGATGACAACCTCATCATCATTTACGATTTAAATAACGGTGGCATGAGCGTCACCAATGACATTGAAAACGTCATCGCTGAGCTTAAATCAAATCTTGGAAATATTTGCGAAAGCGTCATAGTCTATCAGGATTCGGACGGATTTTTTGACGGTATAGCTTTAAAAGAAGATGGCTCGTTTTCGCACTTCTACAGCCTAAGTACATCTAATAAATTACAGGCAATTGCTACCGCAGTCACTAAAAGCGGTAAATCAGCACTGAATCATAATACAAAAGACGGCAAAGTCATTTACGACACTGAACGCGGTAAATACTGGAAGCAATACAAGAACGGATACACTAACATTCATTCAGCAGAGCTTGGTTGGTTCAGTGATAAACAAGTCGAGCAAATCTTGGTAAATGCACAAGACGAACCACTCGACAAAAAACAAATTGCACTCAGCGCATACTGTTTTGACTTCCTGTCTAATGACCATGATAGATCAGGCGGGTACGTCATGATATTTGCTGAAAATCTAGGATTAGCACGTGAAGCAATGTTTAACAAATATGGCGAAAAGTGGGGGTCGTCATACGCTAAGAATCAATTTTTTAATAACTTCCCGCCATTTATGCGCCTGTTTGATGTCATCACCCCAGTATATGAAATGGAGAAATAATATGCCTGAAAAAAAAGATGAGTTTAATATGTATGAATCCATTACGATCAACCTACAAGTTTTATGTCAAATTGTTGATATGGCAGTTCGTAGATCACTAAAAACTTATAGTAATTTAAACACTGAAAACATACACGAAGAAACCCAAAATATAACTAGTGGAGCTATTCGCTATTGTTTTGAAAATAATAAAGCAATACTTAATAAAATTATAGCTAACTGCGATAAGCCAAGCACATCATCGCTGCATTAAAGCCATGGAGCCTATAAAATGACAACCAAAAACATAACTCCCACTGCACTTGGCAAAATGATCGCAGCCGAATCCATCAAAGATCGTTCATACTTAAAAGAAATTTTCGATAGCGTTGAATCCTACGAGCTACTACAGCAAAGCATCATCAAAGCCCTTGGCTTTCTTGGACAAGTCGAACAAGACGAGGCTGCCAAAAAGCTCACAAGCTACGTTCGCCACTACTTTGCACCAACTACATACGATTACCCCGAAGATGACACCTACGAGCTTAAAAACGCCACTGAACACACCATTGAAGTATTAACCAAGTGGGCTGACAAGATCGATGCTGCCGTCAAAGCCAAAGAATCTATTAAAGGGTTCAATCGTTTTATACATCGCTCGGTTGCAGCACTCGCCACTCGATTAAACAAAATTGAAGATGTGGGGGTGAGAAAAGCACACTTTCAAATCGCTTCATATAAAGTCAATCAAGCATTCTTTGAATACGGCTACGTAACACAAGATACTATTAAACAAGCCCTTGCTAAAATATCGGCTGAATTGGGGGTGACTGACGCGATTATCAGCGTAGGCGAAGAATCAACAGAAGCACCGCAAGCGTCTGGGGTATCTATCTATGTCGAGATCAAACACACAAACCAGATCATTAGCAACATCTATAATCACTTTGACCAAAAAATTAAAAAGCTTGATGGCGTTTACATCGCTCAACTGAAACGAGCCATTAACGCACTCAAAATAAGAATCTGTGCGATTGAAAAACTAACAACACGTTACGAGTATATGAGTCGCGCAAGAATCGGGATCAATAAATACATTAAAAACTTTGATGAAGATTTTGCCGCCCTTGTACATAACGACCTTGCACTGCTCAAAGACGAGCAAGCCATGCAATACAAAAACAATCAATACAAGGCTAAGGTTGCACTACGCAATACCACTGAAAACAGTAAGACGCATTTAAAACTTAACATCAAAGACGCGAAACAAATCTTTGAAGAAGTTGAAAGTGAGATGATTCAACAGATGCAACCCGCTCGTTACCAATCATGGGCTAAACTCTGCCTATCTATCTGCTTGATGACTGGCAGACGACTATATGAGGTATGCGTCACTGGTAACTTTGAAATCGTTAACGCGCACACCATGAAAATGACAGGGATCGCGAAACAAAAAAATGATGATGACAAAGAAAACAAGTCCATCGAATTTAAAGTATTTACCAATAGCCATTTAATCATGCAAGCGATTACTGTTTTACGTGACATCAAAGATTTTAGCGTCTACGGTGACGACTATCGAAAATTCGATAAATCTACTGGTACACCTTTGCGGGTTGCGCTACACCCACAGCGTGAGAATCAAGTCGCGATGATTTGCAACCCTGCCGTTACCATTAAGCTGCTGCCTAAGTCCATGCGCCAACTGTATGCCGCTATGGTTAAGCACGAGATCGAGCAAGCAAAGCCGAATGAGTCAGATAACTTCTACGATTTTGAGTTAGCCAAACACTTAGGACATGATGCCGAAAGGGATATTGATACGGTTCAGAGTTATAAGGATATTGTGGTTTACTAGATATTCCATTTCAATTGCAAACCAAAAAGATCAGCAGAGGACTGAACATAACCTTTGGTGGTTTGATAGGTATCTGTAATGTTTTGAGTGTTGTCAATAGAAGCTCTTTGAACAAAGAAATGCGCATAGCTTAAGGCAATAGAGAGTGATTTAAGTACTCGGTACTCAACACCAGTTGCAAGTATAAATCTACTTTGATCCGGTATCTGTATATTTCTATATTGGTCATTCGTTGGTGTCATATCATATCCAACCCCTGCTTTTAACATCCATTTTGGCGTAAGATCATAGGTTGCACCAATAGCAAAATTCCACGTATTTGAGAAATCTTGCTGAATAACAACATCTTGAAAGTTTTGCGTTCCAAAAGGTGTCACCACATTCTTAAGCGTTACATTATTGACTGAATCCCATTGCGTATAAGAAGCTGAAGCCATTAAAGCCAAATCAGACGTTGCCTTGATGTAGTACGCCAAATCCCACCAAGCTGGCAAAACTATCTCAGTACTAAAGTTATCGCCAGATGTATATGGAGTTTGTGGATTTAAAACAACACCAGACGTATCACCAGACATTGTCGTTGAACCTTTTAAATCAGCCGTCATTTTTGAATGATATGTCAAGCCAAGCCTATTAGACTCATTAAAATTAACCAACACTCCAGTGTGAAAACCAAATGTAAAAGCATCCCCCTTATTTTTTACATTGATATCTACGGGTTGAAAAGATTGATTAACATAGGCGAAGGAATTATCAAATTCGCCTGTGACATAAGCAATATCAGCGCCAATACCCAATGAAAAGTACTTGTTTACCTTAAATGCTATTGCTGGCGTAATATCTATAACTTGAAGCTGTGTTTTAGTCCCAGAGTACTTTAATGGTGAAGAATCACCATAATCCGTTTCTGCTCCAAATGGTGCCACAACTCCAATACCAAACGCCCAACGATCAAATGGTAAAACATAGTGTATATTTGGCACAGGTGTTAAACCCCCACCATTGACACCATTAACAGGCTCTGGATTGCCTGACGCCATTTGCCCTACATTTTGCTGAGTACCAGTGAATCTTATATTTGTATTAACAAGCTCGCCACCAACACTGATTTGTTGCGATTTCAGGTTAACCATGCCCGCAGGGTTATACCACTGTGTTGATGCATCGTTTGCCTGTGCTGCTGCACCAGCATGGTACGTCCCAAGACTTGCTCCATCCTGTTCAAAAATTTGATATGCGCTAGCAAATGAGGCGTATGGACTCAGCGCTAGTAAAGAGAGCGCTGTTATTTTAGAAATAGTATTTTTTAACATACTTGAAACCGTAGTGATATGTGAAAGTGATTCTTATGCCAATTAGCTTATTGATATGGTGACATCACTATGAAAAGCTGTCTGATCTGGTGACACAATCACATTAAAACCCATACCTGATTTCACATTACTGACTTTACCCTCAGAAACGCCAGACAATGATATATCGCCCTCGCCCATTTCTGCTCCCGTCTTAGTGTATGTGAAAACACAATGCCCCATAGTCCCACCTGCTAAAAATCCAGCCTTAACTAAAAACCACGCAACATTTTGACCAACAATAGCATTTCTATCTGCAAGCACTTTTCCTGTGCTATCTGTGCATTTAACCTTTACGGTCTGCGTATTGTATTCAGGGTTAGAGCTACTAAGAGTAAGTCCGGCAAATGCTGATGTTGAGCTAAGTAATACACCAGATAAAACAAGTCCCACAATCTTCTTCATTGATTTTTTCTCCATTAAGTTTATACAAAGTCCATCTTTTCAGACGGACATATAATGGGGTTTATAAAATCAGTTGTCTACAATGTCATTTCATAAATATAAAAAATCTACAGGTTTTCTCACTTTAATGCTGCAACGCTAGATTGCTAACATTCATCGATATCAAAGATGCAAGACAGAAGATGTTAAAATTTCGAGCATCCCATAAAATTAAAACCTGATTCATCAATGCGTGATGTCCATATTGGTTTGCCATCTTGATCTAATGTTTCAATGCCATAATATTCTTTATTTGATGATATAATAAATGCATGGCTATCTATTGAATACCTTTGTTCTGCTCCATCGGCAAATACGTTAATGGTGTTACCGTTAGCCGTTGCTGTAAAGTTAAGGTAACTGTTTGCTGCATTCATGCCATTTTCATTGGTGTAGCCGTAAAAACTGCCATCATTTGCTTTTTTTACTTTGATAGTGATCACACTTGGAAAATAACAGCGCAAATCCTTATTTTCGCATTTTATATCACCATCAACATAGCGTCCATCTGTGCTTTGCCAAATAGCGTAATCGCCATTGCAGGAAGTTACTGCTTCATCAAAGATATTTCCCGCCTGAGCAACTCCGCACATTAATGGCAATGCCATTATTAATTTTTTAATCATCATCTTGTTTATTCCTTTTGGTTAGTTGAGTGTTTTATAACAATTTGCATTTCATGCGCAAATAATTCTAACGGGTTCGATAGAGGTACATAAGTGATACGAAAATTATTTGACTAGTTTCTTTATGCTCTCCCGCGATATGTTATACTTTTATAAAACGATATTGCATTTTACTTTTTCACTTTTTTAAATTATACTTGCTAAAGTAAACAAATAAGGAGTTGCTAAAATGACTGCGGTTAGTGTGACTAATGATAGCTCAATCATTGCAAAGTCTTTAGAGAATGTCTCAAAACTATATAACATTTCACAATCTGATATCGCACGCATTCTTCATATGAGTAATTCAGCTTTCAGTAAAGCAAAGAAAACCAATTCAAATACGTTTTCACCTGAAACTAGCACTGGAGAACTCGCGTTATATTTTATAAAAATTATCCGATCACTAGACGCGATATATGGTGGCAATGAAACGGTATGTAAAAAATGGCTCACCAATAATAATAACGACCTTAGTGGCAATACCCCAATGGATTTAATGAAATCAGTCAAAGGTTTGGTTTTAGTGATGAACTACTTGGATTATTATCGTGGACGAGTTTGAGTTCATCAAAAATCACATGCAATCATGTGAAAGATTAACAGTTTATAGAAGCATTGAAACACAAAACACTGCTTCAACACTTAAGCTCACAAATGGCAATATCCAAGAACAAGAACGATTAGAGCAACTACTTGAAGAAAAAGCGAAACCAAAAATTGAGTATATTGACCATCATTATTTAATTTACACTCCATTTAGATATCCTCCTTTGAAATATGGCTCTAGGTTTGGCACCATCTATGAAAAGTCGCTATGGTATGGTTCAAGCAATAAGGAAACAGCCTTGGCTGAATCTGCATTTTATTTCTTTAACTTCAACCGACAAGCAAACATACACGATACGCTTTACTTTGAAAGAACAGTTTTTTCAGTGCAATGCAGCATCCATAGCTTTCTTGATCTCACTAAGATTGAGCATTTAGACCATGAACTACTAATATCTAAAAATAGTTATGCTTACACTCAGCAATTATCAAAATCAATGAGAAAAAATAATATCGAAGCATTTTTATATGAATCTGCACGTTATGCAGATAACAAAAATTTTGCAGCTTATACACCAAGTGTTTTCAAAAGAAACTCATTAAAAATCATGCCTACATATATAGGTGTTTTTACGCCCAAGGCTATTACGTATAAATCAACCATATATCATGATGAAGTATACACTTATAGCATTGATGATTTCTTTGACAACGCTAGCCTGCCAGAGATTCCAAAATGAGCAGAGATATTTTTATGGCAGAACCCGCCACCCAAACCGACACCACCTCTTTCACCCTCTCCCAATTCCTCACTGAAATCAAGCAAACCATTGACCGCAAATTCAAAGGCGGTGGCTACTGGGTACGAGGTGAGTTATCCGACTGGCACAAGAATGGCGCTCACTACTACGGTGAGTTAATCGAGTTTGACGAAAACACGCACCAATCTATTGCTAAAATTCGCATTAACATGTGGGCAAACGTGGCACACAAGATCATACCGAAGTTTCACCACGCCACTGGCGAACAGCTCAAAAACGGCATGAAAGTCTTGCTCATGGTTGACGTAAACTTTCACCAAAACTTTGGACTCTCACTTAACGTCATCGACATCGATCCAAGTTTCACACTTGGCGACCGTGAAGCTCGCAAGAAGAAAGTCATTGCCGACTTAACGCAATCTGGCGTGATAAACAATAACCGCAATCTAGCAATACCAACAGAGTTTACCAATATCGCTGTCATATCCAGTGAAAACGCAGCAGGGCTTGGTGACTTCTTTGCCGAGGCTGACTTGCTCCAAAAGCATGGCTTATGCCAATTTGATGTTTACCATGCTTCAATGCAAGGCAAAGATTGCCCTACCACTGTCGCTAAAAAATTCCGTGAGATTTACAAAGGCATTGGCTCGCACGAAAAAGCCTACGACTGCATTGTGCTTATCCGAGGTGGTGGCTCCCAAGCTGACCTTGACTGGTTCAACTACTTTGAAGTAGCTAATGCGCTTTGCCACATGCCAGTGCCAGTATTTGTAGGTATAGGACACGAACGAGACAAAACCATTTTAGATGATCTGGCAACGCGATCTTTTGATACACCGTCAAAGGTGATCAACTATAACGCAGCAAAAGCACAAACGAGCTTTACATCGCTTAAGTCAATTGCACTGAATAGCACAACCAAAGCCAAGGCGGATATAGATAAGCACCATCAATACATCACCCACTTTGCAAAGCAAGTGGTCAACACTCAGCAAAAAGTCACTGACGACTATTACAAGCTTGTTCACGCCAATGCGAAACAACAGCTTGCGTATCAGCGACAAGTGATTGATAACTGGCAAAGCAACATTATGCAATCAGCGAAAAAGTCGCTTGAGTTGTCGCGGACTAAGATTGACCACTTAAATCAAACAGCGATGACGACAGCCAAAGGCTTAATACAAAGCCATAGCAAACAATTAAGCATTTGGCATAGTAATATTGCAGTGAATGCTGAAAATACGCTTATCAACGCTAAGAACAGCATTGAAAGCCATTACCGAGGAATCCTGTCAATGTCTATAGAACCTACTTTACAACGAGGTTTTGCAGTGACAAAATCAGGTGATAAGTATGTGACATCAATTGCGGATGCGAAAAAGTGCCAGAGCTTGACGGTGACGTATCATGATGGTGAATTAATAACGGAGGTTAAACATGACTAAAACCACAAAAATATCCCTTGGACTGACACTAATCGCTTCTGCATCGGTTGCGCTTGCAGGTAACACATACACCATTAAGCAAGGTGATTCATTATCTAAAATTGCAGAAAAACAAATTATTAATCGTAGCGATTATGTTGATTGCTTAAAAACAGTCAATCATATATCGGACGTTAACCGCATTAGAGTAGGTGAGGAAATCTCGTTACCTAGCATTGAACAATGCAAAGCTTTGCTAAGCAATATGCACTATCAATTATGCAGTGGTAACGCACCTTATCAAAATTGCCAAACATTTGATAACAAAGCCCAGTGCGTAGACAAATTAAAGCAATGCCAAAACGCGCCAAATCAAGTTAAACCTTGGTTGTGTGGTAGTTGTCATGCTGCTGAAATGGTTGGCGGCAAAGGTAGCTTACCACCAGCTTACTTGTCGGTTAAAGGCTTCAAAGATTGCCTAGATACTCAAAAAATGGGCGGTTGGACTGCTTATTGCTTGCCTGACAACAAACCTCAAAGCTGCACTGATGGCTCATGGTCAAAATTATCAACGATGACTATTCCAAAGTGTCACCAGTAAAATCACCTTAAAAGGACTGGAACAATGACAGAATCAACCACCTACGCCCAAAACTACCAAACCTTAGAGCAAATCAACGCCAAGCTCCAAGGAGGGCAAAACAACCCGAATATCATCGATGAACTTGCGCCTATGCTTGAAAGTGCATCCAAAAGCTATCAGGTGTGCAAGGCGAGGATTGATGCCGCGGAGAAGTTTGTGGCGGAGTTTGAAAAGAAAGAGGAAAAAATATGAAAGTCTTAGGATTAGTGATCACTTATTTTGTTTTATTTATAATATGCCTATTTCTGAATGCTTACTATCTAGTTAGCGGAAACATGTCTGTTTTGATGAGGTTATTGGCTCCATTATTATTTCAGCGGCAGTGGGAACTCCGCTCTATATGATGTTAAAATAGCCAACGGTATAGTGCAAATCACCTATCGTACCATGGTATTGTTACTTACCTTTCCTGACGAGGAATATAACCAGTTAGCAAAATTATTCCCTATATATTTAAAACTATCCATTTGCTTACTGTAGCTACTATTATAGCTATAATAAACTCCAGTATTATTTGGATAATACACATGCCTTAAGTTATGGGAATCCCAAGTAAAATCATAATGTATCTCTTCGTTGTTTGGCAATTTAACAACGCTCCATTGGTCAAAAACAGAATAAAATGTAACTACAACTTTTCCCCCGAAATCATCTGAAATAGTCATGTTATTTTTATCGTATTTTATAGTTTGAGTAAGCCCATTTCTATTAGTCAGTTGAGCCAATTGACCACTAGAATTAAACTTTTCAATCACTCCATCTGAACGCCGATGATTGAAAAATCCATTATCTACCGCAACACAATTAGCGTTATCGCCATGACCACAAAAATTCAGTTTTGCTAAAAAACCATCTGGATAGTATATTGTTGCACTATCTCCTGCTACCGTTAGATATTGGGTATATGTGAATCTCCAACCATTCTGACTACTATAGAAACGCCGAATAATTATTGGAAAAGGCGACTTGCTCTTATAGTCGGTTACGGTTTCCTTTAAAACACCATCAGAAACATCCACTGGGTCACCAGCAAGCTTGCAGGATGCTGGTTTTGATATTTTGGATTCATCTTTAGGTAAGATAATTATATTTAAATTATTCAGGTTACAACTAAACGGGATTCCATGTGTTGATTTTTCAATGATATCCACGTTGTCACCAGATATGAGATCACATGGCTTCCACCAAGGCTTTTGAAAAGTTCCTGTCCTGCACATCCATTCACCTTCAACTGGGTCATATTGATAGTAACCAGCGCCTGCATATGGCGGTTTGGTAATATACATCTGACTATCAGTGGTACCAAAGTTAATATACTCCCTATCCTTAGAATCAGTCACATGCTCGTGCGCGATATCTGTGCTAGATGATTTATAAATCTGAATCAAATTTGGTAATGTGTCTTCATAACTGCCTGCCAGAACCCTGTGCAATTCATTTATATAAGAGCTCGATTTTGGAGACACCCATCCAACATGAATTGCCATGTTTACTCCATTTGGAAGGTCAGCTATATCAGTCTTCCAGTATTCATTATATGTGTACTCATAAATATAATCTGTTGTGTTTTCTATATTCACGTGCAAGTAACACTCTTTATCATCAGCAATTGAGTTGCTGATTGTAAGTGAAAATAACGACAAGGATGAAACTAAAGCATTAATTGGTTTAATCATGTTTTGACCTTTACATTAACATAAAGTGAGAATTATACAGAGAGCATTTCTATAAGCTTCTGGTCTTTTCTTGTTTTTGCAAAATCAAGAGGACTTCTCCCAGCATTATTGACGTGATTTGGGTTTGCCCCATATTTTACAAAAAGCTCAACCATAGCATAATATCGCCCTTTGCTGTTCATCGTCGCAGTCCAAAGTGGCTGATTGCCATATTTGTCTGCAATGGATAAATCTCCGCCATTTTCTAAAATGAGTTTCGCCGTATCATAAAAATCATCTCCACGATCAGCACAATAATGCAGCGCTGTATCATTATTGTCATTCGTGTGATTCACATTAACCGCTTTATTTACAAGAGTATTTGCAATTTCATGTCTATCATAAGCTATAGCCCTCTGCAGTAAAATATCTGAATGATACGTCTCATTGATATTCTCTTGATTCAAAGAGCGCTCAAGCTCATTATATTTATTTTGTATAATTAGATCATATAAGTCCATATACTTACCTACTTTCGCTCATACCGATGGCTTCTGTTTGCAGATGGTGACTCTGGTCTATAGTCATTTAGATGTCTACGCAGACACTTGTCATTTAGCACCCTAATTAACAACCTTCAACTCCACACTTTCGCCATCAGGGAGAGATTTTGTCTGCTGATATATTTCCGCCCTATATTTTATGGCTTTCAATCTATCCGCTAAGTATAAATTTGATAGCTTGTATTCTCCCCCGAGAAAAAATGGTATTTTTGGAATTAATCTCATATCGTCAGATACTTCACCATGCGCTAATTGCCATTCATTCGATAATGGAAACCCAGTAAGATAATCCCTATCGTTTAATATTTTGTAAGCCCATTCATCGAGACTTGAAGATATAAGCTCTAATTCAGCCGTTTCCACATCAAAATAATAAAAATTATCATTTATCAAACAAAACTGTCCACCAAAAATATCTTCTGCAAAGCAGATTGATCTGGCATCCAAGTTTCCATAATATGATTTCCATGTGTTTAGTGAATTCCAATCAAATAAGCTAGGAATGTTTCCACAATTAGACAATGGGTACACTATCAATGACCTGTTAAACAACCTCATGCCATTGCGCTCTTCATATAAAGCTTCTAGCGCTTTTGGTAAAGTTAAATCCGCTGTCACGTTATTCAAAGTAAATGTCTTATCACATATTGGTTGCGCTAATTTTATTAACTCAATTAGATGTCTGTTCATAATGTAAAAATTACTCTATCACTTTTATGTTTACTCTTGAGCCGTCTGGCAAACCTTTGCACTGACCGCCAACACAAGCACCAGCTCCCCTGTTATCTTTTGGATCAATATATCTAACACTTGCTCCTTCCCCGCCCTCGCTAAACATCGCTCCTGGGTACTCATCTCTGTCAAAACCAGTTCTTGTTGGATAGTCTCTGAGAGAAGCTCTTCTATTTGCCTTTGCCGCTGCTCTATCTATCGTTAAAGTACTGGGGTACCCTGATTCTTGAGCATCAATAATATGCTCTGCAGCTTCTGGGTACTTTGACTTACTAATCTCAACAGTTTTTTGATCGCCAGCACAAACCTTACCCTCAGCATTAGCTTGCTCTTTGCTTGCAATTCTCTCAGCTAGCTTTGCTACCTTATTAGCTGCCTGCCATGTGCGATAGGTTGCCCAAGCTGTTTCTGCCGCTTCTGCGCCTACCTCTATAATTGCAATCACTATGGGAATAAACTTTCCACTCGGATCAACCAAATTAACCGGATTATTGCCAACATACACATAGTTATTCAAAGAGCCACTGGCTAACCCTAACGGATCAGCCTGTAGGTATCTACCTAAAAACGGTACATACGCACGGGCATTATTATAAACTAAGCCTGTTTCGCTGTCATTGAATTGACCTGCAAATCTTAGGTCTTGTTGAACTTGTCCTGTGGCATTGACTGCGAATGGATTGATATTGCCTGACCATTGTTTCTGTCCGTTTTGACCTGTTAAGTATTCAGGTGTGCCTAAAGCATCGTTGGCAAAGTAATACCTTGCACCGTTAACCAGTTGGGCTATTGGCTCACCATTGAGATAAATGATGTCAATAATTGAGTCTTTTGTTCTTACCTCAATCAGCTTGCCTGTGATGTCATAGATAAAGACCGTCTTATTGCCATTGACGGTTTTAAGCACTCGTTGATTTGAACTATACCGATAACTGGCAATGTCTTTGTTGTCTTTTTTAACCTCTGTTAGGTGGCAGATCCTTCATGAAAGCAGCCAAGCTATGTAGTTAGATAATTTTCAATTTCATTGAGCATAGATTTTAACTCACACTCTTGATCTTGATCGATAACTTTATAGTTTAAAACTTCAGTCAAGTGATACTTTAGCTTCATTAACGTCTCTGTTGCAGAGTTTGAATAATCAATATCATCAATTAAGGTTTCGCTGTAATTTTTTATCTTTGTTGCTTTTAAATCATGTGCGAAGCTTCTGATGATATTATATAAATCATGTTGATGGTTATTTGATTGCATATATTTACAGTTTCAACTTGTCTAAAATTGGCTTTATAGATTCCTCAACCAACTCCACATCCTCAAGGATAGAGCGAACTTTTTGGGTGTCTTTTTTGGCAACAGCTTTATCAAACTCATCTATTAAACCACTTGCATAAAGCCTCTCATTAACAGTCATACCGATGTATTTTTTTTCCATTGTAAATCCTATGGTTTAAGTATTGAGAAATCTATTATATTTACATTTTTAGGATCGATTATTAATTCTGGGAGTCCTCCTTTATTTCCGTCCAAAGGTAACGCTGATCTCGATTTAATAATATCAAAAGAATTAGCCTCACCTCTAATTAGGAATTCAGCAGTATTTGTTGCTCCACTTGCACCACCCGATGGCAATCCTGCAGCATCTCTGAAATTACTAACTGTTCGCGGATCTGTAGTTGTCCATGAAAACCCTTGTGCTCGTGCATCACCACCAAAAGCTCGATAAACGTCAAGTTTATTTGCACAAACCGCCCCAGTCTTTGTCGCTTGTTCTATCTCAGATACTGTCCTAGGCGTAAGCATCTGCCTT
>JAQCCA010000035.1 GCA_027621155.1 Pseudomonadota bacterium
GCCCAAACAAAATTTAGTTCAAAAAGCCCTTTTATAACGGCATCAATGCCACTTGGGTTAGTAAAAAGTTGATCACTTTCATTCCAAACTTTTATCTTTTTTTCTTCCCCCGTATTTCTTGATATTTGAAAACAATTCAGTCTATTCTGATCATAAATCATCTTCCTAAGTGTATCTATTTTATTCTCTTGAGCAAAAGAATCTAATACTTGATTAATATCACCAATAAATGTCAAATCTACTTGAGCACTATTGTTAGTATTTTTATTAACAACTTGGCTAATATCAGACACCCCATTTCTGACAAAACTGATAGCTTCAAAAATAGTTGATTTCCCAGTATTATTTTCTCCCACTAAAATATTGAGTCCACTGCCCCTTCGCCCATTTGGAATACTAAACTGCAACTGTTGATCAGAATAACCCTTAAAATTACTAATTTTCACTTTATGAATATGCATCTTCCTACCCTTAAAAGTTTGAGATCATCTATATTGCAACTGAATATTTCCTACTCCACCAAACATTACTTGTCATAACAAACTCCCTTTACAATTGATTTCCAATAAGGATTTTATCACATATAACGATTATTTATAGCTGTGATTGCCCATAGCTATAGTCTAATATCGAAGAAATTTTTGATGCTTTTAGGTAAGTAATCAGCTTGTAGGTAATAGCGGCTATTAACAGTTGAGATTATTTGCAACAATCAGCTGATCTAGATTATAGTCTTGTTGAATGGCTATATTTTTCATCAAATCTAACTGCTGTTTACTGATATGTTTTGTGCGACTTAGAAACCACAGATACTCCCTAGAGGGTTCGCCAACTACCGCATATTGATAATCATCAGAGAAGTATAAGATCCAATACTTACCAGTAAATGGCCAAAAGAACCTGACCTTAAGCTTACTATTATCATCTGCATTGGATCGCCAAGCAGTTGCTGTGGCTTCTTTTAACTTGCCATCTTTATAGCACTTATTGGTAACTGAGATTGTGTCTTTATCTAGTATCTTATACTCAGCAGTAGAGCAATGACAACCTTTTTGGAAGCTATTAGGCAGGCGAGCTATCTCATACCACTTACCCATATACTTTTGCAGATCAACACTCTTTGCTGTCTGCATGGGTTTATACGTCGCACATCCGGCAACTAACAATACCATTGAGACCAACCACCACTGCTTTATCCTTTTCATAATGCCGCTTCCTTATAATACTTTTTCAACGCACCAACTACCTCTTCCATCTGATTAGCACGTGAGCCCTTAACTAAAATGCGCGAAAATGTACTTTGATTTTTATTAAGATCCGCTTGTATCGCTTCAATTAAATCATGCTTATGCTCAAAGTATCGTGCATGATCTCCTGCTTCTTTAGCAAGTAATGTCATCCATGCTTTATTGCCATACAAATAGACATAGTCAATGCTTGATTGCTTAATCAAGCGACCAATCTCTTGATGATAATGCTCCGCATGCTCACCAAGCTCACCCATATTGCTAAGCACAAGATACTTGTCACCCTTAATAAATGTCGCTAAATCATTAATTGCCACTTTCACCGATTGGACACTGGCATTATAGGTATCATCAATGAGTGTCACATAATCATTTAAAGCAACTAAAGAGAAACGCCCCTTATAAGGCTGATAATCTGCTAATGCATTAAGTGCTGACTGAATATCTAATCGCAAGGCATAGATAAACGAAAGTGCTGTTAATGTATTTTGAATATTATGCTGACCAATAACATTCAACTGTGCTTCATAGCATTTCTTTGCCACGCTCACTGTAAAGCTCAACGCTGTTGTTGACTCTTGTTGCGCATATAAATAAATATCAGCAGCTGTGTCACTCATCGAAAATGTAACTTGATCAACGGCTAAAGCTTTGGCAAAGGCATTAATTCTTGGATCATCCAAATTAATAATTGCTTTACCCTGTGGCTGTATTCCTTGGAGCAAGGCACCTTTTTCAATCATCACTCCATCTAGTGACTTAAGCTTTTCCAAGTGCGATGCTGAGACATTGGTAATGCCTGCATAATCTGGCTTGATTAACTGTGTTAAATGCGGAATTTCACCTGGTGCATTGGTTCCAGCTTCAATCACCATAAAATCAGCATCTTGTGGGGTTGACAACACTGTCATCGGCACACCAAGATCATTATTAAAATTACCATGACTATAATGCACCTTACCAAATGCTTTAAGCATGGATACTAGCATTTCTTTAGTCGTTGTTTTGCCGCAACTGCCCGTTATTGATAACACCGGCATATTAAGTGTTTTGCGATATAAAAGGGCTAAATCAAACAGCGCTTTACGCGTATCTTTGACGATAATTTGTGGCACGTTAAGATCTGGTTGTTTTTGTGTCACTAGAACGGCAACAGCACCATTTTGTATAGCATGATCAATAAAATCATGTCCATCACGCTCACCTTGTAACGCAACAAATAACTGACCTTTGCTAATCTCTTTTGAGTTGATGTGAACACCAGTAATCGCAATATCTTCGCCAATATATTCACCTTCATTTAGCTGTAAAACCAACGATCTTAACGACTCAATCATTTTTTCTCCAAAAATCCAATACCACTTCACGTTCATCAAAATGTGTTTTTTGATGATTTTTATCTAAATAGGTTTCATGCCCTTTGCCGGCAAGCAAAATAACATCGTGAGCATTTGCAATGCTTAATGCATACTCTATCGCCTGTTTACGTTCTTCAATTACGATAAACTCGGCAAAGTCCTCATCGAATCCTAAGAGGATATCTTGAACAATATCCTTAATATCATCCGTGCGACTATTATCCTCTGTCACGATTACAAAATCAGCATATTGCTGTGCTGCTTTTGCCATCAATGGGCGTTTGCTATGCTCGCGCGAGCCACCGCAACCAAACACGCAATAAAGCTTGCCCTTTGTTTGCACACGCACGGCTTGTAAAGCTTTGGCTAAAGCATCTGCGGTATGGGCGTAATCGATAACAACGACTGCTTTCCCATCAGCTACAAGCTTTTCAAGCCGCCCTTTGGGATTCTGTAAATCATTCAAAGTTTTCAATACGTCGGCAAAAGGATAAGCATTTGCCAATAAAGAACAAACAACTGCGGCAATATTGCTGACATTGTATTCACCAATAATGGGGATCGTAATATCTAATGCCTTGTTATTTTTAAAAAATATATCAACCACAAAGCCTTGTGGCGATATCAATGCTATTGGCATATAACAATCAGCTTGGCTATTAACAAGGCTAAAACTAAAAACCTCTTTTTCTTGTTCTTCAATCAACTCAGCATACAAAGCTCTTCCATAGTCATTATCAAGGTTAATCACACATTTCTTGACACTTGCCAACTTGAATAACTGGCGCTTGGCTTGGAAATATTGCTCCATCGTCTGATGATAATCCAGATGATCAACATCAAGATTACTAAATATCGCCGTTTGAATATTCACATTGAGAATACGTTGCTGACTAATGGCATGTGATGACGCTTCCATGGCAACCGTATCAGCGTCTTGATCATAAAAGCTCTTAAGCATCCGTTGTAAGCTTAGATTATCTAAAGTCGTTAAAGCAGAATCTTCAAGTTTTGGAAAGATGCCATTACCAATAGTTCCAAGCACACCGACTTTATGTTTAAGGCTTGATAAACTTTGCGCCAAGAAATGGCAAATTGAAGTTTTACCATTAGTACCAGTCACTGCAAAGATATTTTGTTGCTCGGATGGGTAATCATAAAACCAGCTTGCCAAGCTTGCGAGAATTGATTTTAAATTCCGAATCTCAATAACAAAAGGGATGTCCTGTGGATCAATTAATTCAATATCTTCGACCAAGATCAATTTAATGCCCTGATCTCGCAACTTACTGACATAACGATGCCCATCATGCACTTGCCCTTTAAGCGCAATAAAGCCATCGTTTTTTGTGACTAAACGATGATCTTGATAAAGGTTTTCAATGAGAAAAAAAGGAGTCTTATTAAGATCTGTTGCCTGATAAGAAGTCAGTTTTAATGCATTAATTTCAATTAGAAAGGCTCTGATTTGAGCAATAGTTTTCACGATGATTAAGGAGTAAGTTTATTTTGATTGACGCTTTTCTTTAACAGCAGATGCTAGTTTATCAAGCATCTCAACCGTTTCATCCCAACCAACACAAGCATCGGTAATACTTTTGCCATACTCTAGTGGTGTTACAAAAATTGATTGATTGCCTTCTTTTAAGTTACTCTCAATCATCACCCCTAGAATATCCTGACTACCTGCCTTATATTGCTCACAAATATCCTCGATCACCAACGATTGTTTTTTATAATCTTTGCTGCTATTGCCATGACTGCAATCAATCATCACCTTATGTGGCAAGTGATGCTCTTTTAACGCGCCAGCTGCTTCATCAACATATTCCTTAGCATAGTTTGGTCCATCATTACCACCACGCAAAATAATATGCGCATCGGCATTGCCTGTTGTTTCAAAAATTGCTGTTGTGCCTTGCTTGGTGACGCCCAAGAAATGATGCTTTGATTTTGCTGCTCTTACTGCGTCAACGGCAATACCAATACTACCCTTAGTACCATTTTTAAAGCCTATTGGGCAAGATAAGCCTGAAGCCAACTCACGATGCACCTGACTCTCAGTCGTGCGCGCACCAATAGCACCCCATGCGATGAGATCCGAAATATACTGCGGACTAATCACATCTAAAAACTCAGTCGCACATGGCAACCCCATATCGGAAATATCTAACAACAATTGGCGCGCCATACGCAAGCCTTTGTTAATTTTAAAACTATTATCTAAATCAGGATCATTAATTAAACCCTTCCAACCCACCGTTGTTCTTGGTTTTTCAAAATACACACGCATGATCACAACAAGCTCATCAGCATGCTTTTTCGCTTCTTTTAACAAAAGCCCTGCATACTCTTTCGCAGCCTTGATATCATGTACTGAACAAGGTCCAACAACGACAACCATACGATCATCTTTGTTTTGCAAAACATTGGATACTGCTTTACGTGCGGCAATCACCGTTGCCGTTGCTTCTTTGGTAATCGGATGCTCTTCATGAATAACCCCAGATGGCACTAGGGTGCGTTTGTCTTTGATACGTGTATTATCTGTTTTATCGTGTATGTCTATCACGCGCTCTACTCCACTTTATGCTGTTTTTTATTTTTGTACTTTTTTACTTTTTATTTTTTGAAATTTTATCCACTATAACATGAATTAAGAACATGCCAACATGTCCTGCTAAATAATACCAAACAATTTGCGCAAAGAACTCATGTAGCTCTTTGATATCATATAGCAAGGATACACCAATATGATTAGCTGGAATCACAAGCCAAAGCGTCCCTAATAAAGCGACCAAGAAAAGTAATAAAAATCCCAAGCCTTGAATCAATCCGGCTAACCCACCGAAATCACGATCAGGCAAACGGCAACGACATAATGTTTTGATATCGGCTATTACTAAACTAAGACCTTTTTTGCTATAAGGGAAAAGATGCCCGAATTTATCCTTTTCTACTAAGCTTGCTGCACGTAATAAATAAGCTAATGACACCGAAAATTTCATGAAATAGAAATAACTTTAATGTCCACGGTTCAACACCTGGTTTTACTTTATGATGCATCCATTGTGCTGATAATAATTGAAAAATAATGGCTAAAGCAAATAGCCAATGAATTACATGCGCCAATACATCATGATGTGTTTGTTTTTTCATAAAAACTCCATTGTAATGAATAAGAAATAAGTTGTGTTTCAACTATTCCCCTCACCCGCTCAGCTTAAGCTGCACGACCTCTCCCACAAGGGGAGAGGTAATAGTTGATGCAACTTATTTTTTCACCATTATATTATTTAAGATGCCTTTTTATAAACGTAACGCGGCATAATTTCATCCGCTGTAATCTTATTCTCAAAGTCAATCCGAAGCAAAATACCTAATGCAAAGCACATAATAAGTAAACTACTACCCCCATAACTAATCAATGGCAGCGTTAAGCCTTTGGTTGGTAGAACACCGATATTCACACCAATATTAACAATCACCTGAAAAGCCACCCAAAAGCTTATGCCATAAGCCACATAGCTTTGAAAATGACGATTGAGAATATAAGCAAGACTCGCAATTCGCATGCCTTTCCAGATCAAATAGGCATAAACCATCAAAAGGACAATAACACCAACAGCACCCAACTCTTCAGCAACCACTGACACAATAAAGTCAGTATGCGCTTCAGGTAGGAAAAACTGCTTTTGAATACCACTGCCTAAGCCATCACCAAACCAGCCTCCTCGACCATACGAAATAAGTGCTTGCACTAGCTGATAACCGGTATTATTAGCATCTGCCCACGGATTCATAAAGCCATTTAAACGCGCTAAACGATACGGTTCAAACAGCACTAGAAAAGTTGCTGCTACACCTCCTAATACAATCAGGATAATAAACCATCTCAATTTGACACCCGCCATAAACATAATGCCAAAGACACAGGTAAACATCACAACAGATGCACCAAAATCAGGCTCTTTAAGTAACAGTCCTGCCATAGCCGCAAGAATAATCAATGGTTTAACAACACCTTTGAATGTCTCTCTAGCAACATCACCAAAGCGCACGAGATAAGATGAAAAGTACATAATCGCACATAGCTTAACAACTTCCGAAACCTGCACATTAATCACAATCAAAGGGATCCAACGTCTTGAGCCATTCACCTCGCGCCCAATGTGCGGAATCAATACAGCAACGAGCAAAACAAAGGCAATAATAAGCCATAGTTTATAGATTTTTTGATAATTATCGGTTGGTACCAATAATGCGCAAATCATTACCCCTACACCAAGTACCGCAAAGAAGCCTTGACGCACACAATAAAAATAAGGGTTGCCATAGTCATAATTAGCATCAACCATTGATGCCGAGGTCACCATAATCCAACCAAACGCTAATAATCCCAACACCAAAAAAACAAATGCCATATCTAGCTCAATGGTCGCTCGAACGCGCACCTTTTTGCTATTGCGCTGACTAAAAAAATTACGAATAAAAAAAAGCACGCCGTTACCTTAGCTTATTAACCAATTCTTCAAAATATTCACCACGATGAGCATAGCTTAAAAAGCCATCGAAGCTTGCACATGCCGGTGATAATAACACAATATCATTTTGACAAGCGAGGGTTGTGGCAGCATTAAATGCCTCATCGAAGCTCTGACAAAGCGTACAATCGACCTCATTGGCAATGGCTTGATAAATTGACATACGATCCTGCCCGTAAACTACTGTCTTTCTAACATACGTTTTAAGTACAGGCACTAACTCGCTAAAATCAGCACCCTTTGCTAAGCCACCTAATAATATAATAATATTTTTAGTCTCTTGATTACCTAATCCGATAAGAGCGGCTTCAGTTGATGCAATATTCGTGGCTTTTGAATCATTAATATAGCGAATATTTTCAAACGTTCTAACCAAACGGCAGCGATGCGCAAGTGGATTAAACGCAGCAATTGCTGATTTAATCTTGGCTTTATCACTATCTGACAACCTTACAGCTTGTTCTAAGCTTCCGCCTTCTACCAACACCCCGCCTCGCATGCTCGGCACCCCTCTTGCAAAGAGGGGAATTTCCACCTCCGAGTCTACTTGATTCCCCTCTTTATAAGAGGGGTGACAGTCGTAGACTGGCGGGGTGTTTTTAAAATCACAAGCTTGCCTTGAGGTTGCTAAAGCACTTGCCATCATTTCTAAAACAACCAGCACTGCTAATATATTCTCGAGATTATGCTTGCCTTGTAATATCAGCTCAGACTGCTGACAAAATGCCTCGTGATAAAATATGGCTTTATCATTATCGACATAAGTAGCGTCATTATTAAAGTATGAAAAAGTAGCATCCACTCTATGATTTAATAAATCTTTTTGTTTGGCATTCATCACACGATATTTGCCACGTGTTAACAGTGCCAACTTAGCATCACAATACGCCTTATAATCAGCATAACGATCCAAATGATCAGGCGATAAATTTAACACCGCCACAACATCAAACTGTGCATTTTTTAATAAATCAATCTGAAAGCTTGAGATCTCAAGCACATAAACATCGACTTTTTCATCAATAAGGCTCAACGCTGGTATTCCAATATTGCCACCTAATGCAGCATTTATCTCAAGGCTTTGCAATACATGGAAAAGCAAAGAAACTACGGTACTTTTGCCATTTGAACCCGTTACCGCAATCACTTTTTGCTTACGATTTACTTTGTTATTACGTGATGCGATAGCTAATGCAAACAACTCAATATCACCAACCACCTTATGCCAATGTCTCTGCAACTGATTAAAGGGTGTTTTATTGACTGGAATACCCGGAGCTACGACAATTAAATCATAACTTTCAAGATTAATTTCATCAAAGTTTTGATAATCAACTGTAATACCCACGTTTTTAGGGTTCTGATCAAATATATCGATCTCTAGTGCATAAGCTTTTAGATAATCAACAACCGCAACCCCTGAAACACCAAGACCCAGAACTAAGACACGTTTGATCTGTTGTGTTTGATAATAAAAAAAAGGCTTTGACTCAATCATTGCATCGTCACATTAACGCACTTTAAGCGCGGCAAGCCCGATTAATACAAAAATAACCGTCAAAATCCAAAAACGCACCACCACTTTGGTTTCAGGCCAACCTTTTAATTCAAAGTGATGATGAAGTGGCGCCATTTTAAAGATACGTTTTTTTCTTAATTTATATGAACCAACTTGCAGAATAACTGAAACCGTTTCCATCACAAACAAAAAGCCCATAATAAAAAACACTAGCTCTTGACGAATAATCACGGCTATGGTGCCAAGTGTTGCCCCCAATGCTTGCGAACCAACATCACCCATAAATACTTCCGCAGGATATGCGTTAAACCATAAAAAACCAAAGCCAGCACCCGCAATTGCGGCACAAAATACAACAAGCTCATCAATGCCAACATTGGGCATATAATCAAAAAGTAAGTGCCCAGCAAAGGCACTATTGGTAATGACATAGGCATAGACAGCAAGCCCCATTGCTACAAGCACAATCGGTAAAATGGCCAAACCATCTAAACCATCGGTTAAATTGACCGCATTGCTACTTCCTGTTATCACAAAATAGCCCAACAAGATAACCCAAGCACCTAGCGGAATAATCCAATCTTTGCTAAAGGGGATTGACAAACTAAAGTCCATATAGTTATGCAATAAAGCATATACCCACAGCATCGCCACTACCGCAAAAACCGACTGCATTAAGTACTTATATTTAGCGCGCAAACCTTTAGGGTGTTTTAACACGAGCTTTAGAAAATCATCTAAAAAACCAATCAAGCCAAAACTGACAAGCACAAAAAGCAATACCCATATAAAAGGACTATCAAGCTTTGCCCATAGTAAAATCGATACAACAATGGAAAAAATAATTAAACAACCACCCATCGTTGGCGTATTTTTCTTAATGAGATGTGTTTGCGGTCCATCATCACGCACCACTTGCCCAATCTGCATTTTACTTAGCCAGTTGATCATCGGTTTGCCAATAAACAAACTAATTAAAAGCGCTGTCAATGCTGCCATGAGTGAGCGCACCGTCACATAACTGCTAAAAATATGCATAAACGTAAAATACTGTGACAACCAACCGGTTAACCATAATAACATCTAAAAAACCTTGCCTTAATTACCTTAATCATACTGATGAAAGACAACCGTCTTTACAAATGAAGGTATTCTAGTAATCCTCTTTGCAGAAGACAACTAAAGCCCGCACTAAAATTACTTTTTTTGGCACTTTCCTTTCTAAAGCAAGCTACTATATTTTTTATATTTGCTATATTGCAATTTTATTTAACTTTTTAAGTTGCATCTATCTGGAAAAATACGCAATATTAATTGCTCAAAACAATTAGGAATAAAGAGCAAGGTTAGACTCAAATGGAGAATATAAAATGCCCGTAAACAGTAAACAATGGAAAATTATTTTACTCTCAAGCCTTGGTGGTGCGCTTGAGTTTTATGATTTTGTAATATTTGCCGTCTTTGCCATGGCTATTGGCGAGACCTTTTTCCCCTCTTCCTCGCCAGTACTTAGCATGCTTGGTGCTTTTGTTGCTTTTGCGATTGGCTATTTGGCGCGCCCCTTTGGCGGCATGCTATTTAGCCATTTTGGCGACAAATACACCCGCAAAAAAGTCTTTGTACTCTCAATAAGCATTATGGCATTAGCAACATTATTAATGGGATTATTGCCTGGCTTTAGCACCTTAGGAATTACAGCGACTATTATTTTTATCTTACTGCGTTTGGCACAAGGCATTGCTATTGGTGGGGAAATTCCAGGCGCCATTACCTTTGTTTGTGAACATATCCCCAAGCACCCTGGATTAGTGTGCGGAGTGATTTTCTTATTTATTAATCTTGGGATTTTCTTAGCGGATATTGCTCATGCATTACTCATTCATGTTGATCCATCGATTGCTTGGCGTATTGCCTTTATCTTTGGTGGCGTGCTTGCTGTGATTAGCTACTTCTTACGTAAACGGTTGGAGGAGTCTGAACTTTTCCTAAATGAAAGCAAACGCCATACATTACCAATACTGGCATTATTTAAGAACCATGCACGCAATGCCATTTTAGGCATTTTCATTGTTGGCTCGCAAGCCGCTGTTGTCAGTATTTTCTATTTGTATATCACCTCATTTATGCAATTAAGAGGCTATGATAATACTGTCATCGCTTATACAACGATTATTAACCTTTTTACTTTTTCAGTTTTCTGCACCATTGCTGGAGCCATCTCGGATCGCATTGGTCAAAAACTTGTTATTTTAATCAGCGCCCTATTGCTCATCCCAACAGGGATCTATTTTTATCATAGCTTATCGACACATGGCGCGATAATGCCTTCATATACCTTGGTGTCTATTTTTGCCGGCGGTATTGCTGGTGCTGTTAGCGCCTACTTAACGAAGTTATTCCCCACTGATGTGCGCTATTCTGGCATATCATTTTGCTATAATGTTGGCTTCGCATTATTTGGTGGCTTAACACCAGCGATTGCCACTTACATGATCCATCACACGGGAAACACTAACTCACCAGCCTATTTAATGAGCGCTGTATTTATTATCGCCATTATTGCCCTACTGGCGAGTAAGATGCATATCAAAACATTAGATAAATAAGATAAATAAAATAAATAAAAACTCATCGCACAATAAAAAAGGGGCGTAAAGCCCCTTTTTTATTGTTTATATGTGTGGGTATTTGATAATTACATCATGCCAGGCATACCGCCCATTCCACCCATGCCGCCCATCGCAGCAGCTGCGTCAGCTTTATCATCTTTGATCTCAGCAACCATTGCTTCTGTAGTGATCATAAGACCAGCAACAGATGCAGCGTGCTGTAGTGCTGAGCGCGTTACTTTCGTTGGATCTAAGATACCCATCTCAATCATATCGCCATATGTATCATTTGCAGCGTTATAACCATAGCTACCATCTTTAGCACGAACGTTATTAACAACAACAGAAGCTTCGCCACCAGCGTTTTTAACAATCTGACGCAAAGGCGCTTCCATCGCACGGCGCATTAATGCGATACCGTGGTCTTGGTCTTCATTGTCACCTTTTAGGTTTTCAAGAGCAGCTTGTGCACGAAGAAGTGCCACACCACCACCAGCAACAACACCTTCTTCAACCGCAGCGCGCGTTGCATGAAGCGCATCATCAACACGGTCTTTTTTCTCTTTCATTTCAACTTCAGTCACAGCGCCAACACGGATTACAGCCACACCGCCTGCTAACTTAGCTAAACGCTCTTGAAGCTTCTCACGATCATAGTCAGAGGTTGACTCCTCAATTTGCTTTTTGATTTGAGAAACACGTGCTTCGATATTTGCTTTTAGACCTGCGCCATCAATAACTGTTGTATCATCTTTAGTGATTTGTACGCGTGAAGCCGTACCTAAATGCTCAACTGTTGCCTTCTCCAGAGTTAAACCAACTTCTTCAGCAATAACTGTCGCACCGGTTAGGATAGCAATATCTTCTAACATTGCTTTACGGCGATCACCAAAACCAGGTGCTTTAACAGCCGCGACTTTAACAATACCACGGATATTGTTAACAACTAACGTTGCTAATGCTTCACCTTCAACATCTTCAGCGATAATTAATAATGGCTTGCCAGACTTAGCAACACCTTCTAATACCGGTAGTAAGTCACGGATATTAGATACTTTCTTATCAACGATTAAAATGTACGGATTTTCTAACTCAGCCGTCATATTTTCTTGGTTAGTTGCAAAATAAGGGGACAAGTAACCACGATCAAATTGCATACCTTCAACAACATCTAGCTCATCTTCAAAGCCTTTGCCTTCTTCAACAGTGATCACACCTTCAGAACCAACTTTAGCCATTGCTTTAGCAATTAATTCACCAACTGTTGCATCAGAGTTTGCTGAGATTGTACCAACTTGCTCAATCGCTTTGTTATCAGCACATGGCTTAGATAGTGCTTTTAATGCATCAACCGCTTTAATGGTTGCTTTATCAATACCACGCTTAAGATCCATAGGATTCATGCCAGCGGCTACTGCTTTTAAACCATCTGTTAATAAAGCTTGCGCTAAAACAGTTGCCGTTGTTGTACCATCACCTGCGATATCAGCAGTTTTTGAGGCAACTTCTTTAACCATTTGCGCACCCATGTTGGCAAACTTATCTTTTAATTCGATTTCTTTAGCAACAGATACACCGTCTTTAGTGATTGCAGGAGCGCCAAATGATTTCTCAAGTACCACATTGCGTCCTTTAGGACCTAAAGTGACTTTTACTGCATTAGCTAATGTATTAACGCCCTCTAGCATGCGAGCACGTGCGTCATCTGAAAACATTACTTCTTTAGCGGCCATGTTTCTTTCCTCTTAAATTTCTTTGTTTATTCTTAATTAAAAATTTCGCTTTTAAAATCAATCATATGATGTGGCATCATCCTTAGCATCGGGCGTATACAATACGCCCCTACACAAGCTCACCGAGAATACTACCACGCCAAAGATTATTCAATCACACCCATGATATCTTCTTCACGCATCATTAATAGCTCTTCACCATCAACTTTAACTTCATTGCCAGCGTACTTACCAAATAAAACCTTATCACCCACTTTAACATCAAGCGCACGAATGCCGCCATCTGTTAAAATCTTGCCGTGACCTGCTGCAATAACAGTACCTTGCATTGGTTTTTCCTTAGCGCTATCCGTTAAGATAATCCCGCCTGCTGATTTTTCTTCTTCCTCAGCGCGACGAACCAACACTCTATCATGTAAAGGGCGAATTGCCATATTTAGACTCCTTTTTAACTTTTGTTAAACATAGTTTGTTTATTGCAGGCAGAAATATGGTGATAGCAATTGGCATTTCAAGAATTTTTTTAGAAGTTTTTTTGATTTATTTTTTAAAGGAAAAATGATTGAGTTATTTATGTGCAAATTTAGCTACCAACTAATCGGTAATCTGTTTTTCAACTCATCTTTTAATCGATCTTTCACCGCACTGGTGCCTGACTCGATTAAGATATTTTGCAATTGGGCATTATCCATCTCGATTACAGGATTGCT
>JAQCCA010000036.1 GCA_027621155.1 Pseudomonadota bacterium
ATATAAAAAATTTGCTTTTTATCATTGACTCATATTTGATAGTGGTTATCATTACGCTTATTGTAGCAAGTGACAATGATTATCATTTAAGTCAGAGGGGTTTTTTATGGAAACAAATAAAATTGAAACGGTACTAAGAGCAAGACAATTAACCAAACAGAAGCTATATGGCGTATTAGCAACGCAATCTGTCGCAATGCCTGGCTATCCTTTTGGTTCATTGGTGGCGTATGCATTTGATACCGATGGTGAGGTGCTTGTTTATATTAGTAAGCTTGCTCAGCATACACGTAATGTTGCCAAAGATGACAAAGTGTCATTAACGATTATTGAAGATGAAAAAGAAGATATTCAACAGGCAGGGCGTGTCACCATTTTGGGAAGATTAAATCGTTTGGAAGATGAAGAAAAGGCGGCGAGTATTTATACGCGTTTTTTCCCAGAATCAAAAGATTATCAAGACAAAACCCATGATTTTCACTTTTATAAATTACACATTGAGAAAGTGCGCTTTATCGGTGGCTTTGGTGATATTAATTGGGTCAACAAAGAGAATTTCTGTATCGAGCAAGTCTTTAAAGACGACGAGATTAATGGTGCTATCAAGCATATGAATGAAGATCATAAAGATGCATTGGCACTTTATTGTCAATGTGCGGGTATTGCCTTAACAGAAGATAGCTCGCTTGAGATGGTCTACTTTGATCAAGAAGGGATGTGGCTGCAGAGTAAATATAAAAATCACTATATTCCATTTGATCATGATGTGACAAATCTTTCGATGTTAAGAGCGGTACTTGCGGCGATGTCAAAAAAGGCAAGACAACAAATAGCTAGTAATGAAGAGGCATTAATGGAAAGGGCAGTTTAAATATTATGGGGCATTTCTTTAGTCAATTTGGTTTAGTCAGCTACGCTATGTTGGCGGTGAGTTTTTTGATTGTTGCGATTTGTATCGAGCGAATAATTACTTTTATCAGTTTGCCGAAGCTGAATTTAGGTAAGGTAGAATGTTTGATTAATGCGGTTAATCGTGATGATAAAAAAACGCTTAACGTAAGATTAAACGCATTGGCTAAGCCCATATTAAGATATATTTCACCTTTGATCACTGAGTCTAAAGAACTTGCTGAAAGTGAAGTGTGCTTGTTAATGCGTAAGCAACGTCAACGCATGCAGCGTCCATTAATCTGGCTTAATTTATTTGCTGTTGTTTCACCAATGCTCGGGCTTTTGGGTACGATTTGGAGCATGAGTCATTCATTTGCTGCATTAGCTGAGTCCTTAAGTGGCAATGGTTTGCAGAATATGATTATGTACTTATCTGAGGCAATGTATGCAACGGCATTTGGTATTGTGTTGGCTTTAGTGAGCTTATTAGCATTTTATTGTTTTCGCCAGTTTAGTGAGCGCTATTTAGCAAATGCAGAAGAAGCATTAAATCAGTTGATTTTAAGCCTAGATCGACAAAAAGCGCGTAAAAAAGATCAGAAAGAACAAAAAGAACAAAAAGAGCAAAAAGAAATTGCTGAAATGAGCGACTTAACTGAAATAAATAAAGTAAATAAGTCAAATAAGGTAAATAACAAAACCAATATGCTTAATTTGTATGAACAGGCTCTCTTATGATCAGTAGTTTAAACCATCATGAGCATAATAGTTTGGAGGTGGATGAACCCAACTTGATTCCATTATTAGACTTTATGTTGGTGCTTTTGGTAATGTTTGTACTGTTGGCTGGTCCCATTCAACATTTGCTTAAACTCCCTTTGCCTGATGTTAAAGGTGCTAGTGTTACGCAAACCAAATCTGCTCAGACAACGCTTTATTTAAAGGCGAATGATTACATGATCAATGGTCAACACTTTGCGAGTATTGATACGCTTAAAAGTTATTTATTATCACAAAAAGATATGACGTCAATGTCGCAAATTACCTTGGCGGCTGATAAAAATATTCCGTTACAAACAATGCTACAGGTGTTTGCAGTGCTAAAAGAAACCGGTTTAACTGCAGCAGATATACAAGTTAATCACTAGTTATAGTGAAGAGATAAGATAAGATAAGATAAGCTATTTTACCTCGCCCCTTGCGGGAGAGGTCGCGTGGCATAAGCTGCGCGGGTGAGGGGTGTTCAGCTTATTACTCATTTGTTACTTAGTATTGCGTAAGCGTTGGCTGAGCGTGAGTCGAAGCCTCCATGAGTTTGGTCTTTTAGATAGACCCTTCGACTGACGCTCAGGGAGCAGGAACAGCTTCCAGATGAAAATTCAGATATCACCAATAACTTGGGAGAGAGTGTTAAAAATGAAAACAAAATTATTAAGTGTGCTTGTGTTAACAGGCATTGCTCAGCTTATGTATGCAAGTGAAGAATCAGCAAATACGCAAGCGGTAGATTTAGGTGAAATTCAGGTGGTTGCTGTGAAGAAAGCCTTGCCAAGCATGCCTGAGAAACAAAGTAGAATAAGTCAAATCAATGTGGCACCTGAAACGGGTAGCGCTTTACCTAATATTTCAGTGCAGCAAGGAGGAGGCGCGAATCTAACTCAATCAACGGCTATGCAATTAAATGAAATGGCAGGTGTACAAATGGTTGGTGGCAATCGACCAACCACACAAAGTATTAGCATGGGTGGCTTTTCTGATGATCGCGTTTTTGCTGGAATTGATGGTATTAACAATAATTTGGCATCCTTTGGGCATAATCAGTCACGTCAGTTATTAAACTCAGCACTATATAAAGAAGTCACAGCGAGTCAATCTGGTAGTAATATTGCCTATGGTAATGGTAACTTAGGAGGGGCAGTTAACTTTGAAACGTTAGGTCCAAATGATTTTTTAGCTCAAGATAAATCCGTTGGTGGAGAAGTTGGATTAGGCGGTGCGACAGGCGATTATAGCGGTGATGCCAATGCCGCTGTTGCTTTTAAAACCGGTGATGTCAGTTATTTATTAGATATGGTTGGTGGACGTAGTAATAATGTGCGTTTGGGTAATGGTCAAACCTTAGCAGATTCTGCTAGTAATAATTTACAATATTTACTTAAAACGGTTTGGGATATCTCAAAAGCACAAACCTTGAAGGCATCCTTCTTATCAATGCAGAATGTTGGTCTTTATCCAGCAACGGTAAATAAAGAAACTTATTCAAAGAATCCAAGTTCAAATTTTAATTTCTTCCAAACGCAAAGTATGTTGGATTATCATTTGAACCTGGATAATCCGTATGTTGATCTCAAAGCCAAACTATATTACAACGAAAATCATTTGGTTTCATCACCGACCAACAATGGTGGTGGCTTTGCCTTACCACAAGATGTGCATGTTAATACCACAGGTGTGCAGTTATCGAATGTTACGACAGTTTATAAGCAACGCTTGTATTATGGTGCAGAATATAGTTATATCAATGGTTATGATGGTTATAGCAGTAAAACAAGCGCTAATTTTCCAACAGCAAATCAGCAACTTTATAGTGCATTCTTACAAGATAGCTGGGATATTTTGCCAAAACTAAATATAACGATTGGTGGGCGTTTTAATGGCTATCAAAGCACAAGTGGCAATATGAATAATGATGGCTCATTCTTTACCAAACAAGCAAGTATTAGCTATAAGGTGATTGATCCATTAAAGGTTTACCTAGGTTATACCGAAGGTTATCGTATTCCATCATTGCAAGATCTATATTTAGGTGGAGATCATCCTAATTCAGGCTATGTGTTTTTACGATTTATACCAAATCCAAATCTCAAACCTGAAATAGGGCATAATAAAACAGTTGGTTTTGTCTATGATCAAAATTTTGCAGATAAACAGAGAGTACGTGTTGCAGGTAATCTTTTCTTAAACGACGTAGATGATTATATCTTAAATAGTAATATAGGTAATGATGGTCCTCCATTTTATACCGCTGTAAATCAAAATATTAATATTTCCAAAGCGCAACTATATGGTTATAACGTCTCTGCGGAATACCAAAATCATTGGTTTGAAGTAACGACGAATTTTACCTATACGCGTGGGAAAACAAAATCGGCATATCGTAATGAAGATGGCAATACCATTCCTGCAGGTAGTGCCTTACCTATCCCTAGAGCCAAAGGGATGGTGGCATTCGCTGTGCCGATTAGAGTTGTTGACAGTACGGTTCAAACACGATTTGATTATGCTTTAGCACAAAACCATGTTCCAAATAATACACCTAAAGTCCCAGGATACGCGCTTTTAAGCTTGGCATATCAATGGCAGCCAAGCTTTGTCAAAGGTTTCACAATGAGTGCAGGAGTGGATAACCTATTTGATCAGTATTATCAGGATTATGATGGCAGCGCCTTGATGCCTGCTATGGGGCGAAGCATTTATTTACAGCTTAACTATCGTTTTTAGGTGAGGTTTAATGTTGCTCAGAGTATTTAAAATTGCTATTGCCATTACGGGATCTATTGCGATTAATTTCTCAATTTGGGCAGCATTAAACAGTACACCAAAAACAACATGGCGTTTGGGGCAAACTGATTTAAAGGCGCAGACTGTTGCGTCTTTAATGCAGGCTTTGCAGCTCACAGAGACTACAGTATCTTCAAACACTACACCGGTTGCTAAAGACTTAAAAACAGCCAATGTTGCTGTGGAGAAAAAAGAGAAAAAGCCACAAAAAATCGTTAAACCAAAAGAGCATAAAACTGAAGTTAACAAGAGCACAGTGAAAACTCAGGTAAAAGAAGTAAAAGAAATAAAAGAAGTAAAAGAAATATCAAGGCAAAATGTTAAAAAGCAGCAAGCCATTGCCAAAATTACACAAGCACCAAAATTGGCGTTTACCCCGCCTCAATTAACATATCCAGGTTCAGCGATCAAAAATAATGAAGAGGGCAAGGTTAAGGTTAAGGCGGTTATTAATGCACAAGGGCAGGTTGCCGATGTCAAAATTATTCAATCCAGTGGTTTTGGCGTGTTAGATCAGGCGGCAATTGCATGGTTTAAGAAGTTACATTTCAAGCCTGCACAAAGTGGTAAAACGCCAGTAACTGCAAGTGTTGTGCAAGTGATTTCATTTAACTTACAGGAGCAAAAAAGTGCGTAAAATTATAATGTTTATCATGTCAGCTATGGTGGTTATGGGATGTATGAATGCAGGCTTAGCACAAACTGTGGTTACGCTTGGACCAAGTGCTAGTTCCATTGTTAGTGCGTTAGGTGTTGATGTGACGGCAAGTGATACTGAGAGCGTTAAACTGCTAGAGAAAGCGGAAAATAAGCAAAATAAGCAAGTAAAGGATGTAGGCTATATGCGCGCATTGACGATTGAAAGCTTATTAAGTGTAAAGCCAAATATTGTGATTGCAGACTCTTCTATTTCTCCTTTGTCTGTGTTAACACGTTTGCAGGCGTTTGATGTGCAAACAACGCTATTGACTGAGGTAAAAAGCTTAAGTGATGTTGAAAAAAATATTAAAGAGATTTCGAGTAAACTCGGTAAGCAAAAAGAGGGGCAGCAGTTAATTACAACACTTCAAGCGCAAACCAAACAAACGAATAAGATTGTCAATGCGTATGCTAAAGAGAGTAATGGCAAGCCAAAACAAGTGCTGATGCTGTTGCAGATTTCTGCCAATGGTGCTTATATGCTCGGCAAGGATACCCAATCAGATCGTTGGCTGGAGCTTATTAAAGCGCATAATATTTTATCCTTTAGTGGCATGCGCCCATTATCAAAAGAAGGGCTGATGAGTTTAAAGCCACAGGTGATTGTTATCGCGCAGGCTTCAGCAAACATGGTCAAGCCTTATCCTCAGGTTTTAGACTATCTGCATGAAAAATATCACACTAAAATTGCGACAATTGATGCATCACGTATTGATAATTTTGGTGCGGAGTTTGGACAGACTGAATTGTTGCTAGCACAGAAGGTTTATTTATAAAAAGAGAACAAAAATGCAAACACATAATATAGCCGCTAAATCCCTATTTACCTTACAACGCGAGAGATACTGTTTTTGGTTTTGCGTATTTATGGTTTTGCTCATTGCTGCTTGTTTATTATCGCTGTTTTTTGGCGCATTAAATTTGCAGTTTTCACAATTATTTGTCGATGGCAGTTTTATGCAGAAAGTGGCATTAGAGCTTAGATTGCCACGTTTAATTGCAACCGTAGTTGTTGGTAGCGCACTAGCTGTTGCCGGTGTTGTGATGCAAGGGCTATTTCGTAATCCTTTGGCAGATCCTGCATTATTAGGGATGACCAGTGGTGCGTCATTATTTGCTATTTTATTTTTGCTACTTAGTGCAAGCTTGGTACAAACAAGCTTTTTAATCACCTGGGGATTGGGTTTAAGCGCATTTGTTGGCAGTCTGGTGATTACCTTTTTAACGTATTTATTATCAATCACCAAGGGGCGTAGTAATTTAGGTATCTTGGTATTGGCTGGAGTTGCGATTAATGCATTGTGTGGTGCGTTGATTGGCGTGATGACGTATCTATCAAACGACAGTATTTTAAGAAGCATTACTTTTTGGAGTATGGGCAGTTTTGCTAATATTACATGGGGACAGGTGTTATTTCTGTTGCCATGTATTTTCGTCGCATTTATGTTGTTAATGAATACCGCAAAGTATCTTAATGCGATGATCGCCGGTGAGCAGTATGCGCGGATGCTCGGTGTTAATATTCATCGGCAAAAACTCAAAAGCATTATTGCCATTGCTTTGCTTGTTGGCGCCAGTACCGCAGTTGCTGGTCCTGTGGCTTTTATCGGCTTGGTTGTGCCACATATTATTCGTTTTCTTATAGGGAATGAACATCGTCATTTACTGCTTTTTTCATGTATCTTTGGCGGATTATTACTGACTGTTGCTGATGTTGTTGCCAGAGTGGTATTAGCACCTGCTGAATTACCCATCGGTTTAATGACAGCATTAATTGGTGCACCTTATTTCGTTTATTTGTTGTTTAGTCAAAAATTACAGCGAGGTGTCTAAGATGTTAACGCTTGAAAATATTAGTTTAAAGTTATCACAAAAGACCCTAATTGATAATGTTTCAATGACAGTTAGAAAAGGACAAATAACCGGTATCTTAGGTGCAAATGGTGCAGGTAAATCGACGTTGATGAAAGTGATTTCAGGCGAGCATTTACATTATACTGGATGGGTGAAAATAGATGAAAAGGATATAAAAACGATCTGCACAGTGATAAAAAGCATGCAAATGGCTTATGTCACCCAGCACGAGGAAATTTATACAGACATTAACGTCATTGATTATGTGCTCTTAGGAGCACTGTCTTATTGCAAAGGCAACTTTTCACAAAAAGAGTATCAAAAAGCCTTATCTGCTTTATCCCTATTAAAAGCTGAGCATTTTAGTCAAAAGAAATACCAGCAATTATCCGGTGGCGAGCGTCAGCGTGTGCAATTAGCGCGCGCATTGCTGCAATTGAATCAGCATGATGGCAGTTATCAAGGATATTTGCTATTAGATGAATATAGCGCACATATGGATGTTTATTATCAGCGTCAAACCTTACAAATATTAAGCGAGCTTGTTCAACAACATGATTTGGCAGTGCTTGTGATTGGGCATGATTTAAATATCGCGCTTAGTTACTATCATCAAAGCCTTCTTTTAAAAAATGGGCAAATGTTAGACTTCGATCAAACGGAAAAGGTATTAACGCCCGAGCATATTTATACGGCATTTCAAGTTGAAGCGGATATTATTCATCGACCTCAAAATAATAAGAAAGTCATTGTACTTGCTTAATTTACTTGGCTACTTGCGAGCAATCTGCAGATAGATAGTAGTGATCGATATAGGTGTTAAGATCGCAGCAATCGCCTTGTTCAAGCTGTGATTGTGCAGCAAGTGAAGCTTGTGCTTCATGCATAAACGCTTTGTGCTCTTTATCATCTAATCTGAGTTCTTGCAAATGCTCTGTATTTGATGCGGATAAATTAAGTACCTCACTCAAATAGCCATTTTTAACGGCATCCATAAATTGACCGGAAAGCGTTGTTGTTGGATCAGTTAGTTTTTTGAGCTGTTTATTGACGGCTTGTTCATATTGCTCACCCATGTTTTTTGCTGTGTGAGCAATGCGCTCAAGAAGCTCTATGCCTAAAGCTTGTAATAATTGTGGTTTATCTTGGCTATTAATCAATTGCAACTGAGGATTACGTCCTTGTGTCACAACTTGAGAGAAATTTAGTTTGTTGCGTGCGATATTATTTTTTGAATACTGCTTAGTTGGTAACATTAAGCAGGTCATTAATAAGGCTTCAATAAAATGTGCTGTCTCTTTGTCTATCCCAAGTGGTGAAAACGGATTAACATCTAATACACGGACCTCAAGATAAGCAACACCGCGATTAAGCAAAGCGCAAGCAGGGCGCTCGCCACGTTTAGCAATCTGTTTTGGGCGAATACTGCTGTAATATTCATTCTCAATTTGTAGAATGCTGCCATTAAGCTGTTGACGCAAACCATTGTCATTAAATAAACCAATACGCTCAAATGCAGAATAAGGGGTTTTAGTGGCATTCACCAAATCATAAACATAGCTTTGCAAATTATCATAGGAGATAAATAGATTCTCTTGTGCTGCACTTTGATAGCCTAAATTACTCATTCTCAAACTAGTGGCATACTCTCCAATATAAAACTCATCATCAAATGATGTCAGATAGGCAGGTTTTTGCTTCACAGAAGTTTTAGCGCAAATGGGGGAAGCACCAAATAAGTAGGGTATCAGCCACATAAACTCAAAGTAATGATTGATTGCTGAGAAATACAGCACATCACTGGTCATTTTGCGCGTTTTGGTGAGTTCATTCATAAGCTTAACATCATATGAGAAATTATAATGCACACCAGAAATCGCTTGCATGATTTTGCCATAACGTTTGGCCAAACCACGACGATAGACCTCTTTCATCTTACCTGAATTAGAGCTGCCAAAATCAGCGATTTTAATCTCTTTTTCTGTGGTTGTTAATGGCATACTAGTCGCCAAAATAAGCTCATTCTCAGGTAAGTTATGTGTGGAAAAAGCCAAGATGTGCTCTAAACGTGTGAACGTCTTATCAATAGAGTCATATGGCTCGGTAATAAGCTCAAGCAAGCCTTCTGAAAAATCAACCGTGATATTGCTATTGGTAAGCTTTGAACCAAGAGCCTTAGGGTGATCTGAGGTGGCTGTTTTGCCTGAGCGTAATATACGTAAGGTTTCGCGTTCAATGCCGCGCTTATGCTGATATTGATTTAAGTTTGAAAATAAATTCATCGTGTCACTAGCTAAGTGGGAACTTCCTGCAGTTTACGGCAAAAGAGTGCTACTTGCTAGGTTATCTTAAGTAGATAGAATGATATTTTTTGGTTTGAGCTTAACCACGCTTCATAATATTAAAGAACTCTTCATTGGTTTGCGTTTTTTTCAAGCGTTCTGTTAAGAACTCCATTGCTTGCGTATCTTCCATCTCATGAAGAATCTTACGCAGAATCCATAGTTTTTGGAGCTCTTCTTGTGTGGTTAATAGCTCCTCACGACGTGTGCCAGAACGTCCAAAACTAATCGCAGGATAAACACGTTTTTCAGCAATCTTACGATCCAAATGAAGCTCCATGTTACCAGTTCCTTTAAATTCCTCAAAGATAACCTCATCCATTTTAGAGCCTGTTTCAACAAGCGCTGTGGCAATAATTGTCAAGCTACCACCTTCAGCCGTGTTACGCGCTGCACCGAAGAAACGCTTTGGTTTTTGTAAAGCATTGGCTTCAACACCGCCTGATAATACACGACCTGAAGCAGGGGATACGGTGTTGTAAGCACGCGCTAGACGCGTAATAGAATCTAATAAAATAACCACATCTTGTTTATGCTCAACTAGGCGCTTTGCTTTTTCAATAACGATTTCAGCTAATTGCACGTGACGCGCTGCCGGTTCATCAAAGGTACTGGCAACCACCTCACCACGCACAGAGCGTTGCATTTCAGTTACCTCTTCAGGGCGCTCATCAATCAATAGCACAATCAAATAACACTCAGGATATTTCTTAGCAATCGATGAGGCGATATTTTGCATCATAATCGTTTTCCCCGTTTTAGGAGGTGCCACGATCAAACCACGTTGTCCTTTACCAAAAGGTGCCGCTAAATCAATAATTCGTGCAGTAATATCTTCACTTGAGCCATTACCTAATTCCATTGACAAACGTTCTTTGGCATATTCAGGGGTTAAGTTCTCAAACAACACCTTAGTGCGTGCAAGCTCAGGTGAGTCAAAGTTGACACTATCAATATGCTTTACGGCAAAATAACGCTCGTTGTCTTTAGGTGGGCGAATTTTACCGATAATGCTGTCGCCCGTGCGTAAATTTAGTTTACGGATAAAGGTTGGTGAGACGTAGATATCATCAGGAGAAGCAAAGTATGACGTATCAGAGGAGCGCAAGAAGCCATAGCCATCTTGTAGCACCTCAAGCACACCTTCACCATAGATGTCTTCACCTTTGTCAGCATGCTCTTTTAAAATACCAAAAATGATCTCTTGCTTACGTGCGCGCCCTGTGGCTTCAAGACCAAGTGAGCGCGAAAGCTCCATTAATTCAGGGATGGATCGGTTTTTTAAGTCGGTTAAATTCATTGAAAATTCTCACGAATGTTGAAGAAGGGGAACCCCTTCGGGTTGAACGAAAAGTTTATTTTTTATTTTATAGTTGAAATTAAATATGTTTATCAAGGATTTGAATCAGTTGTGATTTCTGTACTGCACCCACTTTGGTTTCGACATTTTCGCCATCTTTGAAAACCATTAGTGTTGGAATGCCGCGCACACCAAACTTAGCAGGGGTATCTTGATTGTCATCAACATTGATCTTAACGATTTTAAGTTTCTCACCATAATGCTCAGCAACCTGATCTAAGATCGGTGCAATCATCTTACAAGGGCCACACCATGGCGCCCAGAAATCAACTAAAACAGGTTGCTCGCTGTTAACAACAGCTGATTCAAATTCACTATCAGTAATATTTATGCATTGTGACATAATTAAATTCCTTTAATGTTTAAATTGTTTATTTTAAAGAAAAACTGCTGGCGATTCTATCAGAAAAGGGAAACAAGGTGAACGCAAATCCTTGCTAATTTTTGGCTTTCGTGTTGAATCAAAATAATCCTTATGATCAGAAATAAATTTTGTTAGAATGCTTTGCCTTAGAATACTTGTGCGATAAAACAAGATTTGCACCAAAGCGAATAACCTAAATCTATTCTGCCTCTGATTGATTTAAATTAACGACATAATCACACTCTTCATTAGGGCAAACTTTTTGCTCGCCATCTTTTTTGGTGGTCTTATGCAAAAGGATTGGTGAGTGACATTTTGGGCACTCCTCAGCAATTGGTGGATACCAAAATGAGTTTTTGCACTTAGGGAAACCAGCGCAAGCGTAGAATATCTTGCCTTTGCGAGATTTTTTCTCAACAAAGTTGTTTTTCTTGCATTTTGGACATTCAATACCAGTATCTTTTGGTTTTTCTAATGGCTCCATATGTTTGCATTTTGGGTAATTAGAACAACCAATAAATTTACCATAGCGACCTTGTTTGATTAAAAGGTCTGACTCACATGCTGGACATTTGCGATCTGCGACGACCTCAGGCTCTACTTTTTCTTGAGGCTCTTCACCATCTTTGGCAATGGCGCGCGTATAAGTGCAAGCTGGATAATTCGTGCAACCGATAAAGCGACCACTGCGACCTAAACGAATAGAAAGCTTGTGTCCACATTCAGGGCAGTCTTCATCCATTTCTTCATGTGTCACATCACTTTTTTTGACTGTTGCATCAATTTCAGTAATTTGCTTGATAAATGGCTGCCAGAATTTCTCTAACACCGGCACCCACTCGATCTTGCCATCGGCAATATTATCTAGCTCATCTTCAAGCTTCGCCGTAAAAGTGTATTCGACATAGCGATGGAAATAATCGGTTAAAAAGCTATTAACAATTCGACCAACATCGGTTGGTTTAAAACGCTTTTTCTCTAATAGAGCATAATCACGCTGTTGTAACGTTGAAATGATCGTCGCGTAAGTTGATGGGCGACCAATGCCGTATTCTTCAAGCGCTTTTACAAGTGAGGCTTCCGTATAACGCGGTGGTGGCTCAGTAAAATGTTGCTTGCCACTAATATCAACCACCGGTACTTTCTCACCTTCTTTGAATTCAGGCAGGATTAAGCCTTCACTATCATCACTGGCAGCGTCTTCATCTTTGGCTTCTTGATACACTGCTAAGAAACCAGGTTTAGCAACGACTGACCCTGTTGCTTTAAAAGTATGTGCTTTATTTTCAGTAATAAAGTCAATCGCAACAGTATCCATTAACGCATGAATCATCTGGCAGGCTACGGTACGCTTCCAAATCAGATCATATAGTTTAAATTGATCATTGGATAAAAATGCTCTGACATCTTCAGGTTTACGATAAGCTGATGTAGAGCGGATTGCCTCATGCGCCTCTTGGGCATTCTGATTTTTGGTTTTATAAAGACGAGCACTCGTTGGCAGGTGATCTTGACCATATTCTTGGGCGATAAAGCTGCGTAACTCATTTAAAGCATCTTGTGAAAGGTTCGTTGAGTCAGTACGCATATAAGTAATCAAACCAACAGCGCCTTCACTACCGATCTCAATACCTTCGTAAAGTTGCTGTGCTAGCATCATCGTTTTCTTGGTGGTAAATCCAAGTTTACGCACGGCATCTTGCTGAAGTGTTGAAGTGATAAAAGGAGGCAGTGGATTGCGACGCTTTTGTTTCTTTTCAATGCTATGAACGATTAACTCGCCATTGGCGTCTTTTTTAATGATATCAAGTGCATTTGTCGCATCGCTTTCATTGGTGAAGCTAAATTGCTCACACTTTTGATTATTAAAAATAGAGAGTTTCGCCATGAATTTTTTGCGCTTTTTAAGATCAGCAGTGATGCTCCAATACTCTTTAGATTCAAATGCTTCAATCTCAAGCTCGCGCTCAACAATCATTCTAAGCGCTGGACTTTGCACGCGTCCTGCTGAAAGTCCGCGACGAACTTTTTTCCAAAGTAAAGGGGATAGTTTAAAACCCACCAGAAAATCCAAAGCGCGTCGCGCCTGTTGCGCATTAACAAGATCCATCGCCAACTCACGTGGATTAGCAACAGCGGCATTCACCGCTGATTTGGTAATCTCATTAAATGCAATGCGATGCACGGGTTTGTCTTTGATGAGTTTAGCACTATTTAAAAGCTCATAAATATGCCAAGAAATGGCTTCACCTTCACGATCCGGATCCGTTGCCAGATAAATTTCATCAGCTGATTTGGCAGCTTTTTTAATCGCATCGATATGACGCTTATTGCGTTCAATCAGTTGATATTTCATTTTGAAATGATCTTCAACATCGACTGAAGACTCTTTCGGCTCAAGGTCACGCACATGTCCATAAGAGGCAAGAATTTCAAAATCATTGCCTAAGTATTTTTTAATTGTCTTTGATTTTGCAG
>JAQCCA010000037.1 GCA_027621155.1 Pseudomonadota bacterium
AAATGCTGTTGAAACAATCAGATTAACATCCTCCAAGCGCTTGGGCTCACCGCTAAAAACATGCGGCAAGTGCACGATGCCATGATGATTCATCAGATAAAGCACTTCAGCAACAAACACTACTGAAATGGACACAATAATTGACACCATCATTACCATAACAATCATTGCTGGGTCTGGCTTTTTTTGATTTTTTTCGTCTCTTTGGTCTTTTTGGTTTTTCAGATTTTTTATTTTTTCCGCTCTAGCGCTATTGTCGTTCATAAGTGAACTCCTAAGCCATTTAAAACCATTTGCACGCCGATAATAGCAATTAGCACTAAAAACACAGTTTTCAAAGTTTTCACCGGAATGATCGGCAATAATTTAGCACCTAAGAATGCACCAAAAAAAACGCCCAATGCCACGGGTGCAGCAAATAATGGTTCGATATAGCCCGCTTTAAGATAAATACCAACACTTGCCGCAGCGGTAATACCAATCATGAAATTACTGGTTGCAGTAGTCACTTTAAAGGGGATCTTCATGATTTGATCCATGCCCAATACTTTAAAAGCACCTGAACCGATACCCAAAAGCCCTGATAGCACACCTGCAACCCACATAACAACAAAGCCAGGGACAACACCAACAACAGCATAAGACTCTATTTTGTCTTTTATTTGATAGGTATCTGGGAGTTGTAATTTTTGCGCCAGTTTACTTGATTCAACCACTGTGCTTTTCGGCTTATTCAGTAATGAAATCATAATATTTAAAAGCAGCATAATCCCAAAGATAAGTGATAATATGTCTTTATTCATCACCACCGCAAGGCTTGCACCACAGATTGCGCCAATCGTTGTTGCCACCGACAGAAACATGCTAATACGAATATTGCTTATCCCATCCCTAAGATATGAAATCGCAGCACCCGATGACGTAGCAATGACTGAGGTTAATGCCGCCCCCATTGCATAACGGATATCAATGCCAAATCCAAGAACTAAAAAAGGCGTGATAATCACCCCACCACCGAGACCCGCTAAGGCGCCAAGGATGCCTGCAAACATCGATGCCGCTATAATAATAAGCTCAAATACAATAAGATCCATCTTTGTTTCTCTCTATGGCAAATACACTGCGTCACATGCTAGCGTTATGGTAAACCATAACTATTGGTATGCTGAAATTGCGGCTGATTCATCAACTTTAAACCCTTGTGGGTCACTAATAATCTTATAATCCCCTGCAATCACTTCATTGGCCGTCATTGACGTAATCTCGCCCAAGCCTGGCAACATCTTGCCAATATTGGCAATCGTGAATGTCCCATTAGTAGATTGCAGTACAAGACCATAACTATTGGCTGAATAAATCTTATAATTTGTAGCTACTTTATCCGCCGTTGTTGGCATGGTCATGATTGGCTGCATAGCTTGACCCTTATCATTTGATGCGCTACTTGCTGCTATCTGCGCAAGCTTGGCTGAGAACTGTTTTGCCAAATCATCGCTGACTTTGTCTAAGCTTTTGGTCTGTTTTTGCACTTCATCTAGTTTCATTTGCATTTGCTGTAACTGCGTTACCGCCTCGGTATTACTGTTTAAAATCATCTGTTTTAACTCAGCAATTTTGGCATCTGCAGACTTTCTCACCTTTTCAGCCTCGGCGTGAATGATATTTGATAGCGTATTTCTAATGGCACCTGCCTGATCCTCAATGTGCGATTGCAGTACCTTTTGATGTGCTTGAATTTCTTTTTGATTAGTGATAGTAAACAATTGAAATACCAGCACACATGCCACACCCACACCACCTAGCACCATCAGCTTTTGCTCTTTTGTTAGCGGAGTTTTGCCTTTTTGTCGGCTTGATACCTCAACATCAAACTCGTCATTTTCCAGCTCTACATCTAATGCTTGATCTTGTGTTTTGTCTGCTTTTTTATTTAATGAACCAAATAATTTCTTCATTGCAGCTTAGTCCTTCTTTACCAATGATAGTGTTAAGTATAGAAACTATTTCGAGCATCGCCTAGCAGTTGATGGTGATTTATGTTTTTTTGTTTATACTACAGCAACATAATGTAGGAAATTCATTTGATAAGGATTAAAAACAATGAAGTACAATTTTCTTATTCGACTGTTTCATTTACTGATTGCCATTGGTGTTATCTTGCAACTCTTGATTGGTTTTTTCTTTGATGATTTATTTGCCAAGCTCAATGGCGCATTGTTTATGACGATACATAAATCAATCGGTTTATCTTTAGCTATTGTGGTTATTCTGCTGATCATTACCCGCTTATTATCAAAAAAAATCCCTTACCCTAAAGCGATGTCATCTTTACACATTTTCCTTGCCAAGATTGTCCACTTCGGTCTTTATCTTTGCGTCTTTTGCATGTCAATGACAGGATTTATCGCATCACAATTGTTTCAAAGTCAATGGCAATTTTTCTATTGGTTTAATGTACCTATATTGTTACCACAAAACCCAGAGCTTGGTCGTGAAATTTTTAGCTGGCATCCTTGGTTTGCCTATATTCTACTGGTGCTTGTCATACTGCACATCTTAGCGGCACTTTATCATAAGTATATTGCTAAGGATGATATTGTTAAGAAGATGTTATAAGGCAAACTATTAGCAAATGAATAATAAGCTCCCTCCTCACCCGTGTCGCTTATACTCCACGACTTCTCCCGCAAGGAGAGAGGTAAGAAATGACGCCATCTATTTTTTGATCATTCTCTCTTGATAAACATCCACCTTTGCAAACCGATAACCAACCCCTGATTCAGTGGTAATCAATGGCTGCTTAGTACAAGTAGCAAGCTTTTTGCGCAATTGTCCGACGTAAACACGCAGATACTGTACTTCATCGGCAAAATACTCGCCCCATATTTGCTGCAAGATCTGATTTTGGGTCAATAGTTTCCCCGCGTTTTGACAAAACACACTCAACAGCAGAAACTCTTTTTTTGATAAATGAACCGCCTCATCATTGATCATCACACGATGATCAGCAATATGAACACGCATATTTTCAAACTGATAAACAGACTCTGCTCTTTTGTCTTTAGATTGAAACGCATCGACAAGCTCAAGGTTACGCTTAATACGCGCAACTAGCTCAGGCATATCAAACGGTTTTCTGACATAATCATTAGCACCATTCTCAAGTGCTTTGACCACTTCATCACCATCGCATCTTGCCGATACCACAATCACTGGAACATGCAGGTGCTTCACTCTTAGATTTGATAACCACTTTTGTCCATCCTGATCCGGCAAACCTAGATCTAATAGAATAAGATCAGGATGCTGCTGGTTTAAAATCTCTGTGGCATGCTCAGCACTGACAGCATCATAAACATCGTAACCAAGAACCAATAAGGTTTTCTTTAAGAATTTGCGAATTTGAGCTTCATCATCAATTAATAATATTTTCTTGTTCATATGGATTCACTACCGGTAATTTAACAACAAATGTACTGCCTTTATGAGCACCCTCACTGGTGGCATAAATCTCACCATGATGAGCCGTAACAATATCCTTACAAATGGCAAGACCCAGTCCATGCCCTTTAGTATAACTATCTGATTTTTTGAGTCGATGAAAAATTGAGAATACACTCTCCAACTCCGCCTGCTCAAGCCCAATGCCTTGATCAATGACCTCAATGACTGCCCAAGTGTTTATACACTTTAAGCTCAAAGTGATTTGAGCATTAGCCGCACTAAACTTAACCGCGTTAGACATCAGATTAAGCAAAACCTGCTCTAATAACAGCTTATCGCCGTTAATCACAAGATCTTCATCAATCCATTGCAACTTAAACTGATGACTTACAAAACGCTTTTTGGCAATAGCCAGCACCTCGCTAATTAATGTCTTTAACGGCACGCTTTGCTTATTAATGGTAATACCTGCGCTAAACTTTAGCATCTGCAAAATATGATCGATATATTGATCTAAGCGTTTGCTTTCCTCCAAGGCAACAGTCAGCATCTCGGCTTTATCTTCTTTGGAAAACATCTCGTCATAGATTAATACACTAGATAACGCACCGGTGATCGATGCCAACGGTGTTTTTAAATCGTGAGACACCGATGATAGTAATGTTTTTTGCAGCTTTTTCTGCTCTTTTAAAATCATCGCTTCTTGCTCTTGTTGAGATAAACGCTGTTGTAATAATGCATTAGCAACATGTGATAGCATTGTTTTAATAAGTATTTGATCAAACATGAAAGCTTCGACTTTATATTCAAACTTCACACAAATGGCAATAATGCCAAGCATACGCCCATCAACAATCAGTGGTTCAAAATACCATGGTAACGCGCTAAAGGTTTGCGTGCTTTTGCCACAAGCCGTTTTATTACTCCAACACCAGCGCACCGCGGCTTGCTCTTTATCACTTAACTGACATGAATTGGGAATGGTCTCATATAACTTATGATCATCAGCAACAATAAATGCAAATTCATAATCAAAGTACTGCGCTAATGCCTCTAAAAAGCGCTGATAAAACGACTGCTCTTTTTGCTTGATCGTAATCTCATTGGAGAATTTATAAAGCATCGATAAAGTTTTTTCACGTGAGCGCAATACCTTTAATGAGCGGCGTGTACGTGCCGTTAATTGGCTCACTATCAAAACAACTAACATAAATATGATAAAGGTAATGACTTGTGAAAAAGTGCCAATCGTGAATTGAAAAGTAGGCGTTAAATACATATACATGTACATTATGAAGCTTAGAATTGACGAGGCAATTGATGCTTTAAGCCCATAGCGATAAGCGCATAATATCAAAACCAGTACCAGAATAAGTGATTGTCCAGACAAGCCGACAAAACTTAATCCAAAAAATATAAAGAGCCCTGAGACAAACGTAATTGCTAATGCTTTAATGACATTCATCCACGTCGTATTGCTACTTTGTTTAGTTTCTTTAAAGCGCGAGAAGACATCAGAGAGACGCGCTTTATGCGTACTAATCACATGCACTTGTTTGTGCTCACTATGACGAATAACATCATAAACAACAGAGCCAAAAAGCCAATCTAGCCACTTAGCTCGTCTTGATTTACCAATGACAATATCAGTGACATTGTGATCATTGGCATAGCGAATAATCGCTTTTGATAGTCTACCACCTGAGATGTGCTCTAACTGATAACCTAACTCAAGCGCCAACGTTTTATAACGCCTAATTTCCCGTAATTTGACACGCGATAGCTGCTTTTGTGGGTTATGGATAAATATCGCTAATAGTCGCGCATTGGCGATCGTGGCAAGCTGTTTTCCCTTTCTAAGCAGTCTTGGCGTTGACGCATCATAGGCACAACAAACCAGCACACAAGGTGAGGCGGCAATATTAGCATGTGAATCATAAAGCTTCTTATATGAGCGGACATCTTCGCCGACATGTGATGCGGCTAAACGTAGCGCATAATCTCGAAGTATCGCAAGATTGGTATATTGAAAATAACGCAACAATGCGCGCTTTGCCATATCGTGATGATAAACTCGCCCTTCATTTAAGCGCTTAATCAGCTCCTCAGGCGTGATATCGACAATCATCAGCTCATCTGCTGATTGAATAAAACTATCCGGCACAGTTTCTTCAACGTTGACCTGAGTAATTTCTTCAACTTCGTAGCTTAAGCTTGCAATATGTTGAATATTAATTGCGGTATAGACATTAATCCCTGATTCTAGAATTTCAACAATGTCTAAATAGCGTTTTTTATTACGCTCTGTCGCAAGATTCTTGTGCGGTAGCTCATCTATGATTGCCGTTTCCGGCTTGCGCTGAATAATGGCATCAACATCAAGCTCATTAAACACCTTGCCTTTGTAAGCGATTGCTTTTAGTGGGATTTGCTCAAGATCACCGACTAAACTTTCCGTCTCTTTACGTCCATGTGTCACCACCAAACCAATAACCACATCATGCCCTGCACGCCTAAGCTCTTGGGCACGTGTTAACATCGCATAGGTTTTACCCACACCAGGAGCAGCACCCAAAAAGATCTTTAATCGTCCACGTTTAGACCTCTCCGACTTATTTGCAAGATTCAGTAAAGCATCGACTTTATGACCGTTAGAATTTTCATGAGTCGGCATGTGCTCATTCGCCATAGATGATTCCACTAAACAACCTATGCACTAGTTTAACCCAAATTTTGTATAATTGCTTGCAGTGCCAAGTTTAATTTAAGCACATTAACCGTAGCAGGATTAAATAGATGATGCGCTGTATTGTCATCAATCAACTGCAGGACTTTAGTAAGTGACAAATGATTGACCTTAGCGATATACGGCGCTTGATACTTAGCTGCCATCAGTGAAATATCCGGATCTAAACCACTGCCTGAGGCAAATACCAAATCATCAGGAACTTTGCTAGTCCCGTATTTTTGCTGCAAACCCTCGATTCGAGTTTGTACATTTTTAACCAAGTTTGGATTATTAAGCGCCATACTCGTGCCACCTGAGGCAAGACCATCATAGTTATTTGCCGATGGTCGAGATTGAAATAAATTATCGGCAAAATTTTGTCCAATCAGGCTTGAGCCAATAACCTGCCCTTCATATTTAACCAACGAACCTTGTGCTTGATCTTTGGCAACGACCATACCAATACCAGTCATCAATAAGGGATAAAAAACACCTAAGATAATCGTGAAAAAAAGCATTGCTATAAGCCCACGTCGAATTTCATAAAACATCATTTCTCTCCTACACTAAGCCTATGGCTGTAATGATCATATCGATTAATTTAATGCCGATAAATGGCACTAAAATACCACCTAAACCGTATAGCAACAGATTGTGCTGCAGCAGCTTATGCGCACTGACACTGACATTTTTAACACCAATCAATGCCATTGGAATTAAAAACACAATAATCAATGCATTAAAGATTACTGCTGATAAGATCGCACTCATCGGCGAGTGCAAATGCATGATATTAAGTGCATTTAAGCTTGGGAAACTGACCACAAATAATGCTGGAATAATCGCAAAATATTTTGCCACGTCATTAGTGATACTAAAGGTTGTTAATGCCCCACGCGTCACCAAAATCTGCTTACCAATGCGCACGATATCAATCAGCTTTTTAGGATCTGAATCCAAATCGACCATATTGCCTGCCTCGCGCGCTGCGGTTGTGCCGCTTGCCATCGCCACCCCCACATCAGCTTGCGCTAAAGCAGGCGCATCATTAGTACCATCGCCGCACATTGCTACCGTTTTGCCTTCTTTTTGCACCTTTTTGATGTAGTCTAATTTGTCTTGTGGTGAGGCTTGCGCGATAAAATCATCAACACCTGCTTCAGCGGCAATTGCTGCTGCCGTCAAAGGATTATCCCCCGTGATCATCACCGTTTTAATCCCCATTTTTCTTAACTCATCAAACTTTTCTTTAATCGCGGGTTTAATGACGTCTTTAAGATAAATCACCCCCAATAATTCATTATTTTGACAAACTGCTAATGGTGTGCCTCCTTCTTCAGCAATACGCTCAACCATTAAATTAAAGCTGTGACTTACCGTATCTGGCGAGTGATTACCCAGATGCTTAGTAATGGCACTTACTGCTCCTTTCCGGATATTAAGCGCGTTATAATCAATCCCGCTCATGCGTGTGTAGGCTGAGAAAGAGATCATCTGTGCGTGAGCTAAATCAATATCCTCACGCTTAAAACCAAAGCGCTTTTCCGCAAGTTTGACAATTGATTTACCCTCTGGTGTTTCATCCGCTAATGAGGACAGCCATGCCGCATAGGCTAGATCGCGCTCACTGACCCCATTAATAACCAAAAACTCGGTAGCAAAGCGATTACCTAAGGTGATCGTGCCAGTTTTATCCAACAACAATACATCGATATTGCCTGATGCTTCGACAGCACGCCCAGAAAGTGCAACAACATTAGCTTTCATCAAGCGATCCATGCCCGAGATACCAATAGCTGATAACAATCCTGCAATCGTCGTTGGGATCAAGGTTACGAATAACGCGATCAATACGACAACAGATAGTGTTACCTGACTAAATTGTGCCATACCGTAAAGCGCGCAAACCGCCACGATAAAAATCAACGTCAACCCTGATAATAAAATCGTTAAGGCAATTTCATTCGGCGTTTTTAAACGTTTGGCATTCTCGACCAAAGCAATCATCTTATCCAAGAAGCTTTCACCAGGATTAGAGGTAACACGCACTTTGATCTCATCGGAGATAACCTTGGTGCCTGCCGTGACTGCTGAGCTATCAGAGCCTGCTTCTCTAACAACCGGTTGTGACTCCCCCGTAATTGCAGACTCATCAATCGTGGCAATACCCTCAATCACCTCACCATCTGCCGGCATGAAATCATCGGTTTGCACCAAGACAATATCCCCTGCGCGCAATAACTCAGCGGCAAGCACTTCAAGCTCACCACTTTCATTATAACGCTTGGCACTTAATTGTGATTTGGTAGCACGCAAACTATCGGCTTGCGCCTTGCCTTTGCCCTCGGCAATACTCTCAGCAAAGTTAGCAAATAAAAGGGTTATCCATAACCATAAAGTGATTTGTAATGTAAAGCCAATCTCTTTACCGCTAACGAATGCTTGTATGAGATAAAGCGAGCATAGAATTGTGACGACATAAACACAAAACATCACCGGATTGCGATACATCTCTTTCGGGTTACACTTTATAAATGCCGCTTTCATTGCCGGCATGATCAATGCTTTTGAAAAGATTGATCCATTTTGATGTGCCATTTTCATAAACTCCAAACTATAAAAAACTATAAAAGATATCCATGATCTAAAAGATTAAAATGTGACGTAATCAAGAATCGGCCCTAGTGATAATGCGGGGAAAATAGTTAATCCACCGACAATCAAAATGGTAAACAATACCAATACACCAAATAAAAAACTTGTTGTTGATAGTAAGCTCGAGCCTACTTGATCCGTGGCGCGCTTTGTCGCAACCAAACTTCCCGCAAGCATAATCACCGCAGCAATCGTGACGAAACGTCCTAATAACATTGCTATCCCAAGGGTCACATTAAAAAACAATGTATTGGCATTTAAGCCTGTAAACGCACTACCATTATTGTTAGCTGCAGAGGTATAAGCATATAAGATCTCACTAAAGCCGTGCGCACCCGTATTGGTCAGACTTGCATAAGTACTTGGTAACACAGCAGCAATCGCGGTAAATACAAGCACACAACAAGGAGAAATAAGCACACCAAGCATTACCCATTTTATTTGCGTGCCTTCGATGCGCTTGCCTAATATGCTTGGGATTCTGCCCACCATCAGTGAAGCAATAAAAACGCTTAATAACATAAATAGTAAAAAGCCATACATCCCAGTGCCAACACCGCCGATAATTATCTCACCAAGCGCCATATTGACCAATGCCGCAGCGCCACCAATTGGAGTGTAACTATCGAGCATGCTATTGACACCACCATCCGAAGCTGCTGTAGATACTGTGTTATATAAAGTAGACTGAAAGATACCAAAACGCATCTCTTTACCTTCAAGATTAGCTAAATGCCCAGATTGTCCATAGATATCGGCAATCTGCGTACTTTGTGGATTGGGCATACCTTTTAATTCCGCATAGGTCATTACAGTTAATGAGCAAACAAATAACACCCCCATTACTGCCAAAATAAACCAGCCTTGTTTGGTGTTTCCTACCCATTTACCAAAGGTGTAAGTTAGTGCAGCACCAATCGCAAAGATACTCAATACTTGAATAAAATTGGTTAATGCCGTTGGGTTTTCATAAGGGTGTGCCGAGTTAGCATTAAAAAAACCACCACCATTAGTTCCTAGTGATTTAATTGCCTCTTGTGACGCCGCAGGTCCTTGTGGGATGATTTGCTCAGCCCCTGATAAGGTATGCGCATGTACGTAATCCAAGAAGTTTTGCGGCACTCCTTGCAATATATAAACAATGGTAATGACAATACAAAGCGGTAATAAGATCCAAAAAACAGCCTTACCTAAATCTGACCAGAAATTACCGATCGTTGTTTCATTGTTTCTTGCAATGCCACGAAACAAAGCGATAGCGACCGATATGCCTACAGCTGCTGACACAAAGTTTTGCACAGCCAATGCTGCCATCTGTGATAAATAACTCACGCCAGTTTCACCGGAATAGCTTTGCCAGTTAGTATTAGAAACAAAGCTTGCTGCAGTATTAAATGCCTGATGCCAAGTCATGTTGTCAATATGCTGTGGATTTAAAGGTAAGAAAGCCTGCAGCATCAATATAATAAACACAAAAAAAAGTGCGAATAGCGAAAACACTAACAAACTCAATAAATACTGTTTGGCGCTTTGCTCTTTGTTCAAATGAGCGCCAATTAACTTGCCATAACCACGTTCAAGTGGTAAAGCAAACCAATCTAAAAACGTTCTTCGTCCATAATAAACATTATAAATATATGTTCCTAATGGCTTTGTAATAACTAACAAAACACCAATAAAAATAACGAATAACCAAATATTGTGATACATACTTTTACCTAAAATCTCTCTGGGAAAATTAAAACAATAATAATATAAATGGCTAATACCGCCATTATCACGCCTGAAAATATTGTCATCTAAAACACCTCTCTTAATGTTGACAATAATCACTCAGGCTAAATTGTACGAGTGATGAGAATAAAAATTCGATAGGGCTTTCATTCGGAAATATAAAAAAAATATAAATGACACCGAACACCACAACATGATTTGTTATGGGTACAGCAAATATTTCATTATTTTTAAAAATTAGGCGTTGACATCTAATCGGAAATCTATAGAATGCCTTTCTGTCGCCGACATGGCTCAACTGGTAGAGCAGCCGACTTGTAATCGGCAGGTTCCGGGTTCAAGTCCTGGTGTCGGCACCATCAAAAGCGGAGTGGTAGTTCAGTTGGTTAGAATACCTGCCTGTCACGCAGGGGGTCGCGGGTTCGAGTCCCGTCCATTCCGCCACGATATTTAGATATTGTCTCAAAACAAATTCCTTAGAAATAAACTCATGATAGCGACGTAATTTGCATGTATTAAAATACCTGTTAGACTCATCTTCATTAGGAATTCAGTAAAGTACATATGAAGTTAGCAAACGAAGATGATGCCCTCAAACTGCCGATCAAGATCCGCGATCACAAAGGAAAATTAACGATTATCTATATTTCTTATTCAGATGACGGTATTACTTTTAGCTATCTTGAAATGACAGCAACCTACCCTGAAGAGCTTAACATCCATGGTTGGCTTGAATCTGTGACCAAGAAAAAAATTCTACACTTTCCCAAGAATATGGATTTCATTTATGAAGAATGTGAGCATAACCCTGAAAATACCTTAAATATATTCCATCATTATTTCTCAGCAATTCGCTATTTATGATACGGATGACCTTGTAAAATCGTCCAAGCACGGTAGATCTGCTCAGCAAAAATAATGCGTACAATCGGATGCGGGAACGTCATTTTTGAAAGAGATATTTTCTCCCTTGCTAAATGCTTGATCGAATCATCAATCCCATCTGGTCCGCCAATCAAAATCGCAACATTTGGTGTATTTTGCTGCCAGTTTTCCATTTTTTGCGCAAGCTCTTCAGTACTAATTAATTTGGACTTAACATCTAAAATAACTAAATGATCTTGCTCATTCAACTTGGACAATACTGTTTTTGCTTCTTGCGCGAGCCAGCCATCAATTGAACCCGTTTTTGTGCGCTTGGCAATAGGTAGCTCAATCACCTGCAACTGAATTGAAGAACCTGTTAATCGCTTTTGATATTCATTAACACCCTCTTGCACCCACGCTGGCATTTTCTCACCTAAAGCAAGTAATTTAATTTTCATGGCTTGACCCGAGTAAAGCAAAATGATTTATCGTGCGAAACTTCCGGATTAAAAACGTAACCATCATAGTCAAAGCCTTTAAGCGCTTCTATATCATTAATATTATGATCGATAATATAACGCACCATTCTCCCGCGTGCACGCTTGGCAAAAAGCGCTATGGTTTGATATTTACCTTTATGGAATTCTTTAAAATCAACTTCAAGCCATGTTGCTTTAATCATTTTCTTATCAATCGCCTTGCTGTTCGCATTGGAGGCCAGATTAACAATTGCTTGGTGATTATTCTCCTTGACAATATCATTTAGCTTCTGTGTTAACCTTTCGCGCCAAAACTCATAGAGCAACACATCATCAATATAAAATTTAGTGCCCATTTCCAAACGATATGCCTGAATTAAATCCAAGGGTCGAATCAATCCATATAAGCCTGAAATCATTAATAAATGCTCTTGCGCATAATTAATTTGCGCTGGCGATAAAGTAAGTGCATCCAAACCCCGATAAACATCACCAGTAAAAGCAAATAGCGCTTGCTTGGCATTGTCTTTGCCGTAGTGATTGCCATCAAAGTTGATATACATATCAAACACACCTTCGGCAAGCTTTGGCGATATTTTCATTAACCGCTCAAACTCATCTGGCGTGTAGTGTTTAAGCTTGGCCACGAGCTGCTTTATTTGCTCCGCAAACAACACTTTACTGGTAAGTTCTGTTGGCGCATTTTGACTGAAATCTTGACTTTTTGCCGGTGAAATAAGACTTAACATTGTCGTTTTCCATTTTAAAATATTTTCCACATTGTAACAAAACTCACCATCAATAAAACATAAAATCATTTATCATTATGGGCAGTTACCTGAGATTAAAATAAGAGAGTAATGCCGTGCTATCATTTAACATTTTGAGGATTGTACACCAGCGGAATCTGTGCATTAGCATATGCAATATTTAAAAAACCTAATACGTCTATAAAGTTTTTAAATTTCTCTTTCTTCAGACTATTCAATACACTGCCAGATATCAAAACAATCTGAGTAAATACATGAAAAAGTTATTTTTACTATTGAATACGATTTTATGCGCAAGCCTTGCCAATGCGGAGCATAAAGCTGGCGAAGAAGCTTGTGAGATGCACGCTTTTTCACGCTATCAAGCGAATGTGTTTATTCATAAAAATTTAAACTTTGACAAATCCCCCAAGATTACCCTTGGCAATCCACAGGCAAGCAAAGTCATCACGCAATTCTGTGACTACTCAAAATTCGCCTGCTTAGAGAATATAAATATGCTATTAACGCTTACCAATGATAAAGATATCAAAATAAACATTTACCCCATTAGCACGACACAGAGCCCTAATGCATCGCATTATTTAGCTTTTACTTATCACGTGGGCGGGGTGGAGCTCATGCAAGACTTTTTGCACGAGCTCCATAGTTTGGTTAAATCAGATAAAGTTGTTGATCAAAATGCCTTGTCTGATTTAATGATTAATCTAAACATTAATGAAACACCATATCTTAAAGAGATGGTTGATAAAGAGATTAAAGGTAACTACCCAGCAGGTTAGATTTTGATAAATCTTAATTTTTGGCAATTTTTCTCGATTTAATGTTTTCA
>JAQCCA010000038.1 GCA_027621155.1 Pseudomonadota bacterium
TGATCGCGAGTGGTATTCACTGCTTAACTTTATTTTGTGCGGCACGGATCAGAAAAAAGTTGAAGAAGCTAAAGTGGCATTGGTTGATAGCTTTAGAGCCATTGAGCCAATCTTTTCAGAAAATGAATTTTTTATGTCAGATTCAATGACGTTGGCAGATTGCTCATTGGCGGCATTATTGCATGCCTTACCATTACAAGGCATTCCTTTGGATGAGTCACTAGGGGATATCACCAAATATGCTGAGCGTATTTTTGCGCGTGAGTCATTTCAACGCACCTTGCCAAAACAGGTTAAGAAAGTTTACCGTCGTCACTAGGAGTTCATCGTATGTGGGCAGATCATGCCATTAATTATTTGTTTTTCGTGCTTGAGGCGGCAACAATCGTTATTGCTATTGTCATTGCCTTTGGTTTTATCTTGGCTTTGTCACTAAAGGGTAAACCAGGTAATAAAAAAGGACAGTTGGTTGTTAAGTCATTAAACGAAGCCTATCAACAACGCCAAGAGCAGTTAGCGCATGAAGTGTTAAATAAATCAGCATTTAAAAAAATGCATAAGGCAAATCAAGAGAAGCTAAAGCTTGCACACAAAGCGCAACATGATGATTTAAGCAATGTTTTTGTCATTGATTTTAAGGGTGATATCAAGGCCTCACAAAGTGAAGCTTTGGCAGAAGAAGTCAATGCTATTTTACAGATTGCCAATAAAAATGATGAAGTCGTTATCCGTTTGGAAAGTCCAGGCGGTGCTGTCAATGGTTACGGTTTAGCCGCCGCGCAACTAGCGCGCATTAAAGAGGCTAATCTTAAGTTAACCGCGGTGATTGATCAGGTTGCCGCGAGTGGTGGTTATATGATGGCATCGGTTGCTGATACGATTATTGCCTCACCTTTTGCCATTGTTGGCTCGATTGGTGTCGTGGCACAATTGCCAAATATTCACCGACTTCTCACCGATAAGGGAGTTGATGTTGAGCTGCATACTGCCGGAAAATATAAGCGCACCTTGACAATGTTGGGTGAGAATACCGATGAAGGGCGTGAGAAATTTAAAGAAGAGCTTGAGGTGGTGCATAAGCTCTTTAAAGAGCATATCGCTCACTTTAGACCAAACCTGGATATTGAGAAAGTGGCAACAGGTGAATACTGGTTTGGGCAATCCGCTTTGGAACTTAATCTAGTTGATGTGCTTAAAACAAGTGATGCCTATTTATTGGATAAGTACCAATCAGGATCATTAAAGTTATTCCATATCGAATACAAAACAAAAAAATCAAAACTCTCAAGTATGTGTCACAGTGCATTGAAAGTCTTTCAACGCGTTGGACCATGAGTGTCAATAGATGTCTGATATTGATATAAGTGTTTTTCATGCTGATTTTATTGAGCAAATCAAAGCATCATTAGCGCAAAATCGTTTGGCACACGGGATTTTATTAAATAATATTGATCATTTGCCACTTGAACCATTACTGACTAAACTCACGGCTGTCTTATTAGAGCATGATATCGTAGATGATCTGGCGACAGCCGCCGATGTTTTTTATCTCAAATCAGATGATGGACAAATCAAGATTGATCAGATCAAAAATCTATTAGAAGGTATCTATCTAACAAGTCATGGTGCTAAAGCTAAGGTGATTATCCTGTGCCCATTGGAAGCCTTAAATACATCTGCTGCCAACGCACTTTTAAAGAGCTTGGAGGAGCCGCCAGAGAATACTTATTTTCTGATGACAACCAATCAATTACAGTGGATTATGCCCACGTTGCGCTCGCGTGTTCAAGTGTTTGATCTGGCGCTAACATTGGCGCAAAAAAAAGCGTATCTCACGCAAAAATATCAAATGAATGATGAGGATATTGCCAAAGCATTAGCCATTAGTAAGGCAGATCTTCAGGTGATTGATCGTATTAAGACGGATAAGAATTTCTGGCAATTACGCAAAGAGCTGATACAGGTCATTCAAGGACAGTTATCGCCCTTGGCATTAAGCATTGATATCAATGCCTATTATCAGGATGCGATTTATTGGTTAACCAGTTTACTGATTGATGCTTATTATTATCGTTTGGAATTATCGCAAACGATGCTGACTCAAGAGCAAAAGGCGTTATTAGAGGGATTGATTAAGCGCTATGATCATATTACTTTATATGGTTTTTATCAGCGGCTATTAAAGCTTAAAGCCTATGAAGGCAAGCATTATAACGTCAATAAACAGCTAGCCATTGAGAGTTTTTTGATAGAGCTGAGTGCTTGATTTTAACCGGAGTTACGCACTTTAGAAAAACTATGATTTTATAAACACCCCGTCAGCCTACGGCTGCCACCCCTCTTGTGAAGAGGGGAATTAGGCAGTAGTGATGTTATATTCCCCTCTTTGCAAGAGGGGTGCCGAGCTGCGAGGTGGGGTGTTGAAGTGGAAAAAGTCCGTAACTCCAGATTTTAAGAGCAATTATTTTTTATGATCAATGTGCTTGGCAAGAAAAATACCTTGACCAATAACAAATACAAAAGTAATCCCAAGCATGCCAAAGAGCTTAAAGTCGACCCAGATATCTGTTGAAAAGTTATAAGCAACAATGAGATTAATCGCGCCTAAAAATAAGAAAAATACACCCCAGATATTATTAAGGCGTTTCCAGATTTTTTGTGGTAGTTCAATGTTTTCTTCCATTAGGCGTTGAATAATCGGCTTTTGCATTAAATAGGTTGAGAAGATAAAAATCACACCAAATAGCCAATTCACAATGGTGACTTTCCATTTGATCAATGCTTCATCATGGAAGTAAACAGTAGCACCACCTAAGATTAACACCAAGACAAATGTCACAACATGCATCATCGATACTTTGCGATAGCGAATAATTTCATAGGTTAGCTGAATTGCCGTGGCGATGATGAGTGCCACCGTCGCAGTATAGATATCATACATTTTGTAAACGACAAAAAAGATGATAATAGGGAAAAAGTCAAAAAGCAGTTTTTTCATATTCTCTCCAGAGAGGGTTAGTGGTACACTTAGCACAAATTTTCGCGACCAGTATAAAGTAAGAAGCTGCTATGAGCCAATACATTGAAATAAATCCTTACTCATCGAATAAGGCTGTCTTAGCAGAAATTGTTAATGCCTTAAAAGATGGCAAGGTGATTGCTTATCCGACAGACTCAGGCTATGCCTTAGGATGCAAGATGGGCTTGAAAAAACCATTGCAGCAAATAAAGAAGATTCGTGATTTGAATGATAAGCATAATTTCACAATTATTTGTCGTGATTTATCTGAGATCGCACAATATGCCAAGGTTGATAATAGTGTTTACCGTTTACTCAAAAGAGCAACACCAGGTGGCTACACCTTTATTTTGCAGGCAACGAGTAAAGTGCCGGGCTTAATGCTAAACAAAAGCAAAAAAACGGTTGGTATTCGTGTGCCGGATCATCCAGTACCTTTAATGTTAAGTGAGGCTTTAGGCGAACCGCTATTAAGTACCACCTTTATCTTGCCAGATCAGGATAATGCGCTTGTATATAGCGAGGATTTTGCCAATGAATCCTGTGCGCAGATGATTGATTATATTCTAGAGTCGGATTATTGTGGTTATGAACCAACAACGGTTGTGGATATGACCGAAGTCCCTGTCGAAATATTGCGTGTTGGCAGTGGTGATATCAGTATATTTGAATAATTTAGGAAGAAAATGCAGGATCAATATTACAGTATTATTAATGAACAGTTATTACAGCCGTTTGATTTAAGTTTGGAGAAATTAAAAAGCTTACTGAACTTATTAAGCCAAAAGCGAATTGATTTTGGTGATTTATATTTGCAAAAGATAATCTCTGAAAGTTGGATGCTCGATGATGGTGTTGTTAAACATGGCAGCTTTGGTATTGAGCAAGGCATTGGTGTCAGAGCCGTATTTGATGGTGAGACAGGCTTTGCTTATGCTGATGATTTGCATCTTAATACCATTGAAAAACTGATTAAAACGGCACTTTACTTATTAAAAGACAGTGCTAATCCTTATAAGGTTGAAAAACTTAACACGCCACACATTATTCGCCATTATCCAGCGTTATCACCATTGGATAGCATGCCTGCGGAAGATAAAATTGCACTGCTTCACCAAATTAATGCTTATGCCAAATCATTAGACAGCAATATCGAGCAAGTCACCGTTTCCATTGCCTCGAATATGGAAATGGTATTGATCTTAAATACCGATGGCTTGTGTGTCATGGATGTAAGGCCGTTGGTGCGTATGAATGTTAGTCTGATTATGGTCGATGGCAAAAGCCAAAATGGTCAAAACAGTCAAAAACGTGAAAGCTTTTCAGCCGGTGGCGGTGGACGCTATGATTATCATTACTTCACTGAGCATAATCTATGGAAGTCTTATGTTGATGAAGCGTATAAGGGCGCTAAAACTAATCTTCAGGCAAAGCCTGCACCTAGTGGCAAAATGCCAGTGGTGCTTGGCTCCGGCTGGCCTGCGGTACTTTTGCATGAAGCGGTAGGGCATGGTTTGGAAGGCGACTTTAATCGTAAAAAAAGCTCGCATTTTTCGGGCAAAATCGGGCAGAAAGTTGCCTCAGAGAAATGCACGGTGATTGATGAAGGCTGTATTGCCAATCGTCGTGGCTCGCTTAATTTTGATGATGAAGGGACACCGACTCAGAAAACGGTGTTGATTGAAAATGGTATTTTAAAAGGCTATATGCATGATCGAATTTCGGCGAGAGCTTTTGGCGTATCAGCAACAGGCAATGGCAGAAGGCAATCCTATGCGCATTTACCATTGCCTAGAATGACCAATACCTATATGTTGCCAGGCGAGGATACACTTGAAGAGATGATCCAAAGTATTGACCATGGGATCTATGCGACTCACTTTAATGGTGGGCAAGTGGATATTACCTCAGGGCAATTTGTATTTGTGATGGATCAGGCATATTTGATCAAAAATGGTAAAATTATGCATCCGGTTAAGGGTGCGTCTTTGATTGGTCACGGTCCAGAAGTGATGCAAAAAATCTCAATGGTGGGTAGTGACTTTGCCTTGGATAAAGGCATTGGCGTTTGCGGCAAGGATGGACAGTCTGTGCCTGTCGGTGTTGGGCAAGCCAGTTTAAAGATCGATGAAATAACAGTTGGAGGTTGTGAGTAATTGAGGTTATGCATTTTTTAAAAGAAGCTATGATGTTAAAAACACCCCGTCAGCCTACGGCTGCTTGATCTGGTAATACATAATGCAGATAAAATGGATGGGATAAAGAAGATGAGCAATAAAGGAAAGACAATAAGTAACGCTAAGAAAGCAATACTGTTGGTTAATTTAGGAACGCCTGACTCATATCAAGTCAAAGATGTGCGTAAATATCTTAAAGAATTTTTGTCTGATCGGCGCGTGATTGAAGCATCTTCATTCATTTGGCAACCGATTTTACGTTTGTTTATCTTGCCATTTCGCTCACCTAAAACGGCTAAGCTTTATCAAAGTATCTGGTTTGAAGATAAGCAATTATCACCTTTGATGTATTACACACAAACTCAAGCACGTAAACTTGCCAATAAGTTAGGCAATGAGGTGATTGTTGATTTTGCAATGCGTTATGGCGAGCCATCGATTAAAGCAAAGATTGAGGCGTTGAGTGTCCAAGGCGTGACTGAAGTCACTATTGTGCCACTTTACCCACAGTATTCAGCGACAACAACCGCTTCGGTTTATGATGAGGTTTTTCGTGTATTGCAAACAATGCGTTATCAACCTAATATTGTTGGTGTTGCCCCATATTATCAGCATCCTGCTTATATTGAGGCATTAAAACACAGTGTTTTAAGTTATCTGGAGACAATCGATTTCACGCCGGATGTGTTGTTACTGTCATTTCATGGTATTCCACTGGAATGTGTACAAAAGGGTGATCCGTATCAAGCGCATTGCTTACGAACCTTTGAGTTACTTAAAAGTGCATTGAGTGAAGCAAAACTAGATATTCAACTATCTTTCCAATCTCGTTTTGGACCCAAAGAGTGGCTTAAACCATATACAACAGAGGTGTTGGTAAATCTTGCCAAAGCGGGCAAAAAAAATGTGTTAGTAATGGCACCGGGCTTTGCTGCTGATTGCTTAGAAACGCTAGAAGAGTTAAAAGAGACGGAGCGCGAGACATTCTTAAATGCCGGCGGTCAGCAATATGTCGTGATTCCGTGTTTGAATGATCGTGATGGGCATATTGAGATGTTGAAAACCATTATTGGTGAGTAATAACAATGACGCTGCAAAAACCAGAAGTTCTTCTTTGGTTTCGCCAAGATTTAAGAGTTATCGACAACCCAGCACTGAATGCAGCACTCAAAAGTGGTGTGGTTTTGCCGATTTATATTCTTGATGATAATGATTCACAAGATTGGCAAATGGGTGCGGCAAGTAAAGTATGGCTTCATTATGCCTTGCAAGCGTTAAATCAGACACTCCATCATCGGCTACAATTTTTTATAGGTGACCCTTGTGAGATCATAATAGAGCTTATCGATCGCTATGACATTAAGCAGGTATTTTGGAATCGATTATATACACCATGGCAAGTCACGCGAGATAAACATATTAAAGCGCAATTGAAAGCAGATGCGATAGATGTGCATAGTTTCAATAGCAGTTTATTGTGGGAGCCGTGGGAGGTATTAAAGAGTGATGGTGAACCTTACAAAGTCTTTAGTGCATTTAAGCGCCAAGCACTGCAAGTCATGCCACCAAGAGCACTATTGGATGAGATTAAAGAAATGCAAAACTGCTTGACTGAAGTTAAAGCAAGTAATAGTAGTTTAGCGGATTTAAGTCTATTGCCTTCGCATGACTGGTCAGAGAATGTATTATCACATTGGCAAATTAATGAGAAAGCTGCGCATCATTATTTAGAAACCTTTATTGAGCATCACCTAAATGATTATCAGCATAATCGTGATATTCCAAGCTTAAATGCTACATCTAAACTTGCGCCGTTTTTACATTTTGGGCAAATTTCACCACATATTATTTGGGAGAAGGCACGCCACAGAAAATGCGATAACGATAATAAACAGACCTATTTATCAGAGATTATATGGCGCGAGTTTAATTATGCTTTGCTTTATCATTACCCACAATTAAGTAATCATAATTGGCAGCAAAAGTTTGATCATTACCCATGGCGAGATAATCAGAGATTATTAACCGCATGGCAAAAAGGTCAAACAGGTGTTCCAATTGTTGATGCGGGAATGCGTGAGTTATGGCAAACGGGATTTATGCATAATCGTGTCAGAATGATCGTCGCGTCATTTTTGACAAAGAATTGTCATATTCACTGGCATCATGGTGCCAGATGGTTCTGGGATTGCTTAGTTGATGCTGATTTAGCCAACAACAGTGCCAATTGGCAATGGGTTGCAGGAAGTGGCGCCGATGCTGCCCCTTTTTTTCGCATCTTTAACCCAATCACTCAAGGGCAAAAGTTCGATGGTGATCGTGAGTATATTCGTCGCCATCTACCTGAATTAAGTCAACTTCCGAATAAGTATTTATTCTCACCGTGGTTGGCACCTGAGCATGTTTTACGAAGTGCTGGCATTAGGCTTGGTAAAGATTACCCTTATCCAATTGTTGATCTTAAAGTCTCAAGAGAGGAGGCTTTGGCAAATTATAAAGGGTTGTAAGGTTTTGGCAAAAATACTCTGTTTAGCATTTTGGCATATGCGATAAGCCCCTACGATGCAAATAGTGAAAATATAGTGTGAATGTTTAATGTTTTAGTGTTTTCATCGGTAGCACAAATCCGTAAGCAATCGGTTTGAATTTGCTAATAAATAAGTTAGCTGACTTGGCATTGATGGTTTTATCTTTTGGGTTGTCGATGCTTTCAGCGATTTCTTTTTCAAGTTTTTTTATCTTCATCATAATATCACCTCTAAAAGTTGATTGGGACATTGTTTAAAGTAGATCAAGATTTATTTTTTTGCCATAAATGCTAAGGAAATATAGTTGAAATAATACCCAATACGACATAATGAGGATAAATAGTGCTGTTAATCCTCTAGTCAAATGTAATACACTAGCGCCTAGGAATAATGATTACCCCTTATGGTTATCATCAAGCATATGAAAAAGATTAAAGTCATGTTTGTCTGTATGGGCAATATTTGCCGCTCACCAACAGCGCATGGTATCTTGCGTAAACTTGTTGCTCAAGCGCATTTAGAACCTTATTTTGAAATTGAATCATCGGGCACCCACTCTGCTCAGTGGCACAAAGGTGATGCCTCTGACCCAAGAACGATAGCAACAGCGTTGAAATATGAGTGTGATATCCGTGATTTACGTTCAAGGCAGTTAGTGGCAGAAGATTTTGAGCATTATGACTATCTGATTGCCATGGATGATAAGAATCTCAAAGATATGGAAATGATTGCACCAAATAGCGACAGGCAAAAGATAATAAAATTACTGCAATATGCGCCTACTTTGGCAATAAATAATGTGCCAGATCCATATTATAATGATGGATTTGACCAAGTGTATTTAATGATTGATACGGCATGCAGAAATTTACTTGAAGTATTAAAAAGCGAATTAAAGTTAAACTAGAGGTATATTTCATATGCTCTAATCATCGGGCATAATGTATAGTGAATAAAAAATAGAAGATGTTTTTATGAGTGATAAAAAAGTAAAAGAAATAAAAAAAATTAAAACAGTAGACAAAGTGAAAGACCTGGGAGATATTAAAGAATCACAGACGGTTGCAGAGGCATCAAATGGATCATCATCGATAAAGCCGATGAATTACCGTCAGGCAACCTATGTGATGGGGGCGGCATTAGTAGAGCAGCTTCCTCATGACTATGGCATTGAAGTGGCATTTGCTGGGCGCTCTAATGCAGGTAAATCCAGTGCCTTAAATGCATTAACTGAGCAGACGAAATTAGCACGTGTCAGTAAAACACCTGGGCGGACGCAGCTGATCAACTTATTTGAGTTGGAAGAGCATAAACGCTTAGTCGATTTACCCGGTTATGGTTATGCCAAAGTGTCGGAAAAGATCAAAGCAAGTTGGCAGAAAACGCTAGAGATGTATCTAACAACCAGAGCGTGCTTAAAGGGGATAGTGTTGCTTGTAGATTCGCGTCATCCGATTAAAAGCTTTGATTGTATGATGATCGAAGCAGCAGTAGAGAATGATTTAAACTTACATGTTTTATTAACCAAGGCGGATAAGCTTAATAATTCAGAGAAAGCAAAAGCTGAGCGCTTATTGCGGGACTATTTAAAGCAAGTGCGCGCACCTGAGAATATTAGTTTCCAGTTGTTTTCAGCGCAAAACAAAATGGGGTTAGATAAGTTAAAGCATAGGCTCGATCAATGGTATAACCTGCCATTTGTTGATTTGGAAAGTATCTAGCGGCTAAATCTTAAGAGGGGGAAGATTGTGCAAAGGCATGAAGATCAATGTGTATTACGCTTAGAGAATATTCATAAAAGTTTTCCAGGGACTAAAGCATTAGATGGTGTGAGCTTATCAGCATATCGCGGCAAAGTGATGGGGCTTTTAGGTGAGAATGGTGCCGGTAAATCAACGTTAATGAAAGTATTAAATGGCATTTACCAAAAAGATGAGGGTGAGATTTATTGTTTTGGTGAAAAGGTTGAGTTTGATGGTATTGCCAAAGCGCAAGCAGCGGGCATCGCTATGGTGCATCAAGAGCCGCATATATTGCCGGATCTCACAATTGCGGAGAATGTTCTCTTGGGTCGCGAGGTCATGCGCAATCGCTTAAGTATCGACTGGAGAGCAACCTATCACAAAGTCGATAAAATACTTCATGGATTGCATATGCAGCAAAAGGCAGCAAACTTGGCGAATAACTTAAGTATTGGAGATCAAAAGCTTCTGGAGCTTGCCAAAGCCTTATCATTAGATGCACAAATTATTGTGATGGATGAACCGACAGATGCGCTTACTGAAAAAGAAGTCAGAGGTTTGTTTGAGATCATCAAAAAACTGTGTGCCGAGGGCAAATGCATTATCTATATCTCGCATCGCATGGAAGATATCTTTGAGATTTGTGATGATATTACGATTATGCGTGATGGTCAGTTTATCATCGAGAGTAAAACAGATGCGTTAACGCATGAACAAATCATTGAGAAAATGGTTGGTCGTAAGATGACGGTATTATCATCAACAGAGCATACTCAGATGCCAGAGCAGTCAATGCAGCAATTATTTAAAGCAGAAAATATTAGTAATGACAAAATCAAACCAGCAAGTTTCGTTATTCATCAAGGTGAGGTGCTGGGTGTGTATGGGCTAATTGGTGCCGGACGAACAGAGCTTGCGCGTAGCATCTATGGTTGTTACCCGATTAAAAAGGGACAAATGACTTTGGGTGGTAAGGTGATTCGTGTGAACAACCCAACAGAAGCTTTAGCTTATGGTATTGTTTATATCTCAGAAGATCGCAAAGTTGATGGACTTGTTTTAGGTGCTAGTCTTAAAGAGAATATGACACTAGCATCACTTAAAAAACTTTCAAATGCATTTGGACATATTGATCGATCAAAAGAAAAAGAAATGGTTTCTAAGTATATCGATCAACTTAAAATTAAAACACCTAATCAAGATCAGCTGGTCAGTAATCTAAGCGGTGGTAATCAGCAAAAAATTGCGATTGCCAAGGGTTTATTATGTCAACCGAAGTTGTTAATTTTAGATGAGCCAACGCGTGGTATTGATGTGGCTGCGAAACGCGAGATATACCGCTTGATTTATGCACTTAAAGCGCAGGGCTTGGCGATTTTATTTATTTCCTCAGAAATGCCTGAGGTGATTGGTTTGAGTGATCGCATGTTGGTTATGCGTGACGGTGAGATAAAGGGTGAGTTGATGGCAGATGATATCTCGCAAGAAGCGGTAATGAAATTGGCAATTGCTTAAATGGTTTAAGGGGAGAGTAATGCTAAAAAATAGAATGATGAGCAAAGTTAATAAACAATTTTTAATCGAGCATAAGGCGGCACTGGCACTTGTCGTTATGATTATTGTGATGTCATGTTTGAATCAATACTTTCTGACGTGGAATAATATCTTAGTGATTTTGCAGCAAACATCTGTCAATGCCGTGATTGCAGTGGGTATGACGTTTGTTATTTTAACCAAAGGTATTGATCTATCGGTTGGCTCTGTATTAGCACTTTGTGGTGTTGTTTGCGCGTTTTTACTGCAATGGATGGTACCGATTTATTTGGTTATTCCTTTGACGATTATAGCTGGTGTTATCTTTGGTGGTGTCAGTGGTATGATTGTAACCAAAGGGGCAGTTCAACCATTTATTGCGACATTGATTACCATGACCTTATTTCGTGGATTGACGATGGTGTTTAGTGATGGTTATCCGGTGGCAACAAGCTCTGATGCTTTTGCTTTTATCGGTACGGGTAGTTTGTTGGGGATTCCTTTTCCTGTGTATATTATGGCAGTGGTTTTTGCGGTGTCTTTTTATGTGTTGAAATACACGCGTTTTGGGCGATATGTCTATGCTACCGGTGGCAATGAAGAGGCAACAAAGCTTGCTGGCATTCGTGTTAATCGTATTAAATTTGCTGTTTATGCAATCTCGGGTGCCTTATCAGCAGTCGCGGCAATGATTATTACCTCGCGGCTGTCATCAGCGCAACCTACAGCAGGTACAGGTTACGAGCTTGACGCAATTGCTGCTGTGGTATTAGGCGGGACGAGCCTTTTTGGTGGTAAAGGTAAGATTATGGGCACATTGATGGGCGCGCTTATTATCGGTTTATTAAGTAACGCACTTAACTTAATGGATGTTTCCTCGTATTATCAGATGATCGTCAAGGCTTTGGTCATATTGATTGCGGTATTATTTGATTTTAAAGTGAAAAACTAGTGTAACTAACCTCATGGAGAAGAAATGAAAATGAAAACACGAATTTTTAAAGTGATTACAGCCATTATTGGTGTTGTTGCAATGCTCATAGTGGCAGGGTGTGGTAGCTCAAATGATAATGATAAAACGGTTGGCTTTGTGGTCTCGACTTTAGATAATCCGTTTTTCGTTAGTATGAAAAATGGGGCTGAGGAAACAGCAAAAGCAGAAGGGTATAAAGTCATCACGCTTGATTCACGCAATGATCCGGCAAGAGAGCTGTCTAATGTCCAAGACCTAGTGACTAAAAACATTAAAGTGATTATTATCAATCCAACGGATTCACAAGCCGTTTCTAATGCGGTGAAATATGCGAATCAGCATGGTGTTGAAATCATTACCTTGGATCGCACAGCTGATTCAGGCAAAGTATTGTCACATATTGAGTCAAATAATGTGGCAGGTGGCAAAATGGCAGCACAATATATGATTGATCGCTTAAATAACAATGGCAAAATTATCGAGCTTCAAGGGATCCCAGGTGCTTCAGCGTCTAAGGAGCGTGGTCAAGGTTTCGATACTGAAATGGCAACATCAGATATCAAGATTGTGGCGAAACAGCCAGCGAATTTTGATCGCACACAAGGCTTGAATGTTACGCAAAACTTATTGCAATCTAATCCTGATGTTAATGGTATCTTTGCGCAAAATGATGAAATGGCATTGGGTGCTATGCGTGCGATTGAAGAAGCAGGTAGAAAGCATATTATCCTTATCGGTTTTGATGGCACAAAAGAGGGTATCAATGCCGTTAAAGCCGGAAAAATGGCAGCAACCATTGCGCAACAACCGTATTTAATGGGTGAGCTTGGTGTTGAGGCGGCGATTAAATTCTTGCGTGGTGAAAAGGTAAATCCACATATTGTTGTTCCTTTGAGATTAGTCACTCAATCTAACGCTTAATCTGCTAGGCATTTAGAGCAAATATTGGTATTCTTATGCCAGTTTTTAGGAATGGAATGAACAAATTAAAGGTAAAACAATGAACGCAAAAATTAGTAATGTTGTTGCAAGACAAATTTTAGACTCCCGTGGTAATCCAACAATTGAAGCCGATGTTATTTTAGAATCAGGTGCTTTTGGCCGTGCTGCTGCACCTTCAGGTGCGTCAACAGGTACTAGAGAAGCATTGGAATTACGTGATGGTGATAAGAAGAACTATCTTGGCAAAAGCGTGCAAAAAGCGGTGAATAATGTCAATAAGGCGATTAAAAAAGCGGTTGTTGGCTTAGATGCTTTAGATCAACGTTTGGTTGATCAGACGATGATTGATCTAGATGGTACTGAGAATAAAGAAAAATTAGGTGCTAATGCGATTCTAGCGGTGTCTTTAGCGTGTGCTAAAG
>JAQCCA010000039.1 GCA_027621155.1 Pseudomonadota bacterium
CAGAACAGGATCAGATTATAAGGGCTAAACCCCTAATGTCAATTGTATTTTTAGAGTTTTCATACGTTTATTGACGAAATTTTCTGAAGTGTACAAATGCGCTACAGAATGTACTGACTTAAGTCACGATCTTTGACCAAATTACCCAGTTTTTCATTGACGTAATCACTGGTAACACTAAAGGTTTTTTCAGTGCGGTCAGAGGCATCAAAGGATACTTCTTCTAATAAGCGCTCAAGTACCGTGTGCAGGCGTCGTGCGCCGATGTTTTCAACTTCCTCGTTAACGCGGAATGAAATCTCAGCAATGCGTCTAATAGCCTCTTCTTCAAAGATGATCTCCACACCTTCGGTGCCTAATAGGGCAACATACTGTTTAATCAATGAATAATCAGGCTCTGTGAGAATGCGTACAAAGTCTTCAACTTCAAGTGATCTTAGCTCAACACGGATCGGCAAGCGTCCTTGTAGCTCAGGAATTAAATCTGATGGTTTGGCAACATGGAAAGCGCCTGAGGCGATAAATAACACGTGATCTGTTTTGATCATGCCATATTTGGTGCTGACGGTTGAGCCTTCAACTAATGGTAACAAATCACGCTGAACACCTTCACGTGAGACATCGCCACCACGCTGATCTGATTTTTTGCAAACCTTGTCAATTTCATCAATAAATACAATACCATTTTGCTCAACGGCTTCGATTGCCTTAAGCTTAATATCATCTTCATTAACTAACTTGCCTGCTTCTTCATCTTGTAGTAATTTCAAGGCGTCTTTAACCTTGATTTTACGACGCTTCTTACGTTCATCACCCATCGATGAGAATAAACTTTGCAACTGATTGGTCATGTCTTCCATGCCTGGAGGTCCCATGATATTCATCTGCGGTGCTGCCATGGCAATATCAATCTCAATTTCTTTGTCGTTAAGCTCACCAGAGGCAAGTTTTTTTCTAAAAAGTTGGCGGGTTGTATTTTCAGTTTTTTGCTCAACTTCAACGGGTTCATTGGCAAAGCCCACTTTGCTCTCACGCGCTGCAGGCAATAAGGCATCTAGTATTCGTTCTTTTGCGAGCTCTTCAGCACGAACTGCGACTTTGGTTTTCTCTTGTTCACGATACATCTTGATTGAAATGTCGGCTAGATCGCGAATGATAGAGTCGACATCTTTACCGACATAACCTACTTCGGTAAACTTAGTCGCTTCGATTTTGATAAATGGCGCATTGGCAAGCTTTGCTAAGCGTCGCGCGATCTCTGTTTTACCAACGCCAGTTGGTCCAATCATTAAAATATTTTTAGGTGTAACCTCTTGGCGCATACCATCTTCTAACTGCATTCTGCGCCAGCGATTTCTAAGTGCTATGGCAACTGCTTTTTTTGCATCTTTTTGCCCGATAATAAAACGATCTAATTCACTGACAATTTCTTTAGGCGTCATTTGTGACATAATTTCTATCCCCTTGTGTCAATTATACGGCTGCTTTGTTGGGCAGTTTTTCAATGGTTAAATTGTGATTGGTGTAAATACAAATATCTGCGGCAATATTGAGACTTTTCTTAACAATATCATATGCTGAAAGCTCTGTGTTATCGACCAAGGCATGAAAGCTCTTCATTGCTGTCTTTATGACCTGCCGCGGCTTTTGCAAAAGCCGAACCTGAACCAATTGATAAAATGCCTTTTTCATCAGCCGCCATGACATCACCAACGCCTGAGATTAGAAGGGATTTGTTTTCATCAGCGACAATAATCATTGCTTCAAGCTTGCTCATCATGCGATCTAGACGCCATTCACGCACCATCTCAACGGAGGCGCGCTCAAGGTTGCCTTGGTAAAAATCAAGCTTTTGCTCAAACTTTTCAAACAAGGTAAAAGCATCGGCTGTTGATCCAGCAAATCCTGTTAATACTTTACCGTTACTTAATTTGCGTACTTTGATAATATTATCTTTTGCAACCGTATTGCCTAGGGTTGCTTGACCGTCGCCACCAATGACAACTTCATCGCCACGACGTACACATAAAATCGTAGTACCTTTCATTTCTAACATAGTTTCCCCGCTTAAATGATTGGGTTTATAAAAACATGATCGCTATAGATTGCGCTTAAGAAAAAAATTACAAGTTTTTATTTAAAAAGATTTAACTGTATTTGAGAGGTTGGGCATCTGTATTTGATTTTACCGTAGGGGTGTATGGCATACAGCCTAAAAAATATACTTTTATCTTGGCTGATTAAAGGTTTTGGCTTGGTATCAACTGGCACTAATTAACGGTTATAAATATCTTCCAATCTAACAATATCATCTTCGCCAAGGTAATTGCCGATCTGTACTTCAACGATTTCACATGGCGAATCCGTTGTGTTTTCCATGCGGTGGATTTCCTCTTTCTCAATATAAACATGATCATTGGCGTGATACATTTTTTTGCTCTCACCAATGGTGAAAGTTGGCGAACCGTTAACAACGACCCAATGCTCGGCGCGTTTGAAATGTTTTTGCAAAGATAATTGCCCGCCAGGATTAACAGTAATTACTTTTACCTGATAACCGGTTGCTAATTCAATCGTGCGATATGTTCCCCAAGGGCGTTCATATACTTTACCTACTTCATTTATATCCATGTTTAGTGCCTTAACAATTAATTTATTTTGTATGTGTTTGTGATTATTCGACCTCAAGTGGGTTTTTTGCTAGCGTGGCGCCTGCGGCGGTACTAGCTAAAGCCAAAGCACCCATAATACCAGCATTATCTGCTAAAGCCGGCGGCACAATAATCGATGGGATACTATCACAATAGTCTTGATTCAGATAGCCATTGATTTTTGCTTTTACTCTAGTATGAATCTTCTCAAATAAGTGCGTCTGTTTCATAACCCCACCTCCTAAGATAATGCGCTTAGGGACAAAACACATCATATAGTTTACAAGTGCATATGATAGATATTCAGCTTCTAGCTCCCAAGCAATGTGATTATCAGCAAGATCTAGTGCTGAATCAACCTGCCAACGCGCTTTCAAAGCAGGACCTGAGGCTAGACCCTCTAAGCAACGCTCGTGATATGGACAAATGCCTGTGAAATCATCCTGTGTTAAATCAACAGGTATATAAATGTGCCCCATCTCAGGATGAGCACTGCCGTGCACTAACTGATTATTGACGATAGCACCGCCGCCAACGCCTGTGCCTACGGTTAGATAAATCAAATCACTGATCCCTTTGCCAGCACCCCAGCGATGCTCGCCTAGTGCCGCGGCATTAACATCCGTATCAAATGCAACAGGTATTTGTAATGCATCTTCTAGTGTTTTAACGATATTATAATCGCGCCATGGTAGTTTGGGGGTATGGGTGATATAACCATATGCTTTAGAGTTGATATCAGGGTCAATGGGACCAAAAGACCCGCAACCAATCGCTTTAAGTGGGTATTTCTTCATATGCTCACGGAAAAACCCAATAACTTCGGGCATAGTCTCTTCAGGTGTACTTGTTTTAATGCGAATGCGTTGTAGAATTTTTCCGTCATCAGTACCGATTGCGCAGACAAACTTAGTGCCTCCAGCTTCAATAGCGCCTAAAAAATGATGCATAATTTGGTTACCTTATTCTTTTTTGTTTTGTATTTACAGAAATTTATTGATGGCAAATATATCGCATTTTAAGTGCAGTTAACAAGCAAAGAACAGCCAAATGACAGGATAAATAACTTGAGGGTGGAAAGCGTGAAGTGATCATTGTGGTTATTGGCTTAAGCAATATGACTGAGTTCTTTTTGATAAAAAAGCATATGAGTTTTATATGGAATCCTTTGCATGGATACCGTGGTTTGAAGCTTGGCACAAATGACGACCAATTATTTTAAGCAATAAATAAGTAATTTATTGACAAGATATGCAATTATTGCTGCAATACTGCGTTAACATATTTTTACTATTTATTATTTATCTCAACAAATGTTAAAAAACGGGGAGAATCCAATGACAGCTAATGTCAATGCAAAAAAAGAGTATCAAAAATTGGTCTATATGATCTTCTTAATCGGTGCGTTAGGCGGTTTATTATTTGGTTTAGACCAAGGGTTTATTGCCAACTCATTATCAACGATTGACCATGTCTATGGTTTAACGACACAGCAAGGCGAGCATTATTCGGCTGTTTTGGCGTGGGGTGGTATTCTTGGCGCGTTACTTAGCGGACTTTTCGCGCGCGCCTTGGGACGTAAAAAAGTATTGGTTTTAGCAGGGTTTTTATTCACTGCTTTTTCATTAATCTCAGCTTTTTTGCCGCCATTGGGTATGCTTACTGCATGTCGCTTTGGTTTAGGGTTTGCGGTCGGTATTGCCTCATTTACTGTGCCACTATATTTATCTGAAACTGCGCCAAAAGCCATTCGCGGTGGTATGGCAACGCTTTTTCAGTTAATGATTACCATTGGTATATTCTTAATCGCGGTAACAAATGTTTTTATTGCCAAGGCGTTAGGACATGTTGAAATTTCACTTACTTTAATGTTCGGCGTGATTGTCGTATTTGCATTTGTAATGCTTTTGGGTAGTGTTTTCTTGCCAGAAAGCCCGCGTTGGTTACTGTTAAAAGGTAAAGAAGCTCAGGCTATTTCTGTGCTAAAGCGTGTACGCGCATCACAACAGGAAATTGACGATGAGGTCAATGAAATCAAAGAAAGCATCTCAGTCAACAAAGGTGTTGGCTTTAATATGCTTTCTAAAGGTTTCTTCTGGAAAGTACTGATTGTCGGTGTTGTACTGCAGATGTTCCAACAGTTAGTTGGTATTAATATGATGATTTACTATGCACCAACGATTTTTGGCTATGCGGGGATGACGGGGATCATAGCACTTTTAGCTATTCCAACGGTTAATATGCTTTTTACTTTCCCAGCAATTAAATGGATTGAAAAGTGGGGTCGCAAGAAACTGCTTTATGTTGGTGCTGTCGTGATGATGGTGTCAATGTTTGCAGCGGGCTTTGCTTTCTTATCGATGGCAGGCAGCGCATCACCTAGCGGATTATCAAAAACCGTTTTGCTATTGTCAGCGGTTGTCTATATTTTTGGTTTTGCTTGCTCTTGGGGTCCTGTTGCTTGGGTGATTTGTGCAGAAATTTTCCCATTAAAAGGGCGTGAAATTGGCATGACCGTAACGACAATGGTTAACTGGACATTCGCAGGTGTGGTTATGGCAAACGCATTAAGCTTTATGAAGTTTTATGGTAATGCCTCGATATTCTTTGTGTTTGGTGGGTTTTGTATCTTAGCAATGATCTTCTTGAAGTTCTTTGTGCCAGAGACTAAAGGGGTTAGTCTTGAGCATATTGAAAAGAATTTAGAAAAGGGTGTTCCGCTTAAAAATCTTGGTGAATAAATAAATCCTAGTATTTCTCAACTAAATAAAAGCCGACAAAAACGGCAATCATCGAAATAAGAACACTAAGCATAATGTAAATAATTGCCTTTGACCATTCACCTTTTTGTAGAAGCGTTAAGGCATCTAGACTAAAACTTGAGAAGGTTGTAAATCCACCTAAGAAGCCAGTGATTAATAAGGCTCTAAAGTGAGGTGTGAGAAAATGCTCAAGCAAGCGCTCTTTCTGAAAAAAGGCTGCCAATGCACCAATCAACAGACATCCTAAAATGTTGACAATTAAAATGCCATGCGGAAAGGATTTTCCAAACACTTTGTAAATAAATTCAGATAAACCAAAGCGGCTGATTGAGCCTAAACCGCCACCTAAACCAACTAATAATAACGTTAACATCGTTGTAATTCTCCTTTAAGTTTATATTACATAGACGTCATCAATCTTAAAGGATGGTTTAAGCATACTGTTGATGGGATTAACAATATACTTGGGAAGAACGTCATTTCCTTGGCGGCAAACTATAACACAATATATAGCGAAATCAATATGCGTCAAAATGCTATCTGGTGCACTTGTTCAATATGGCTTACTGTGATACTACTAGAATCTTTAGCGTAGATAAGTTAGCATTTTATGGTGAATCTATGTAAGGTCTGATGATCATATGGCAAAAATACTAATTGTGGATGATGAACCACCGATACGGCAGTTATTGCAGCTGACATTAACGCGCCAACAATATGAGGTGGTAATGGCTGAAAATGGCATGCAAGCATTAAAATTACTAATGAGTGATTCAAGTATTGATCTAGTTTTATTGGATTGGATGTTACCAGATACCAGTGGCATCAAACTATTAGCACAGATCAGGCAAACGAAACCACTTGAGAGCTTGCCAGTAATTATGCTGACAGCAAAAGCTGAAGAAGGTGATGTGTTAAGAGGATTTGGCATGGGGGTTGATGATTATGTCACCAAACCATTCTCGCCTAAAGAGCTGGTTATGCGTATTCAAGCCTTGCTAAAGCGGACAAAAGGGATCAATGATGATAAATCAAAACTCATTTTTCGAGAGCTTAATGCTGATTTAGAAAGTCATTCATTGGTGTTTAAGGGTGAAGTCATTAAATGTGGGCGACTTGAATTTAAGTTAATAGCGTATTTAATGAAACACGCGGGTAAAACATTGTCGCGTGCACGCATTTTAGATCATGTTTGGAATGCTGACAAAGAGATTACTGAGCGCACGGTTGATGTGCATATTGCTCGGATTAGGAAACTTTTAGCTCCTTTTCATTATGATATTTATTTACGCGCAATTCGTGGCGAGGGTTATCAGCTAATTAATCAAGAGTTGGTGTAAAAATGATAGATGAACATAATAAAATTGGCTTGCTGTGGGCAAAGACCTTCGCGCAAGGTATCACTGATGCCGTTGTCATCATCGATCAAGAAGGAATAATGCAATGGTTTAATCAACCAGCTAAAAATTTTTTTCAACTATCAAGCGCGCAATTGACGCAAAATATTACTGAAGTTTTTGAGTTTCCTGCTTTATTGACTTACTTGCGGCAAAAAAACATGAGCACCTTTGAGTTGCCGTTACCCAAAACACCGGATCAGATATTGTCTGTGGTACTTATTCCCTATGATCAGCATTTCTTGCTTATTACGCAAGATGCTGGTTTTCGTCATCATATTGAGCGTATGCGTCAAGATTTTGTTGCCAATGTATCACATGAAATGCGCACACCGTTGACGGTTATTCGTGGTTATTTAGAGTTGATGCAACCAGATGTTGCTGAACATTTAAGTGAATGGCTACCTTATTTCGAGCAAATGCAGCAACAAATGATGCGAATTGAGTGGCTTATTGAGGACTTGCTGTTGTTGTCTAAGGTTCAAAGTCATCAGGTACAAAAAGGTGAGCTAGAAACTCTTAATGTGGCACCAATGCTCATTGAAATTATCGAGTCAGCAAAAACACTAGGCACGGATAAGCATGAGTTTGTTATAGATATTGATGAAAGGTTGTTACTTCAAGGCAATGAAAAAGAGATTAATAGCTGTTTTAGTAATTTGATTATTAACGCAGTGCGCTACTCGCCAAATGGCGGAAGAATTACGATTGCTTGGTATCAGGATAAACATGGCAAGCACTTTTATGTCAAAGATGAAGGTTTAGGTATTGAGCAAAAGCATATCCCGCGCTTAACTGAGCGTTTTTACCGTGTTGATAAAGGTCGCTCACCAGAAACAGGTGGCGCGGGTCTTGGGTTGGCAATTGTCAAACATGTACTTATTTGTCATAAGGCATCATTAAGCATTCAAAGTGACCTTGGCAAGGGTAGTATGTTTCGTTGTGATTTCCCTAATTAATGATTAATGGAGGAATCCAAATAGCGCTTAATTTCAATCACGTCATTTTGCTTATCAACAAAGACAAGATGAGGGTTATGATCTGTTAATTCATGCGCCTCATATTCAGCATAAGATGCAATAATGACGGTATCGCCTGTCGCGACATGACGTGCTGCGGCACCATTTAAGCAAATTTCACCTTTATCACCCAAGATGACATAGGTGGCAAAGCGCGCACCATTGTTACAGTTATAGATTTCAACGCGCTCAAAAGGAATGAGATTTGCCTCTTTACAAAGCGCGCGATCAATGCTGATCGAACCGTAATAATTCAAGTTTGCTTCTGTGACGGTTGCCATATGAATTTTAGATTTTAACAGTGTGCGTTTCATATATGCTCCTTAGTAAGTTGGGTGATTTCAGCAAGTGGGAAATTATCAATAAGACGAACATCGCCAATAATCACTGCTGCAAAGCGGTGATTATCGATATCCTCTAGATAATCAATTGTGATGTGATTGGCAATAAGTGTATTTCTCACTTGCTCAATATCATGACTTTGACGAATCGTTTGGGCAAAATAGCCTGCCTTGTTGCGAGCACTCTCATCTAAACGTAAATTTCTTGAGCTAAAAGCTAGTCCATCTTCTTCACGAATAATTGGGCAGCTAACGATGTTGGTTGGTATAAAAAATGCGTGAGCCATACCTTTGATCAGCTGATATTGTTGGTAATCTTTTTCACCAAAGTAGGCATTATTTGCTTGGGCAATATTTAATAGTTTCATGACAACGGTCAACATCCCCTCAAAATGTCCAGGACGTGAAGCACCACAGAGTATTTGGCTTAAACTTTTCTCATTGATCTGATAGTTATAATTATCAGGGTAAAGCATCTCTTTGTGTGGCGATAGTAGAAAATCAACGCCTTCCATCGTCAGTAAATCAACGTCTTGTTGCCATGTGTTTGGGTAATTGTCAAAGTCGCCTTGATTGTTGAATTGTGTCGGATTGACAAAAATTGTCACCAATGTGTAGTCATTGTCTTGTTGGCTTTGCTTGATTAAACTCACATGCCCTTTATGCAGTGCGCCCATGGTCATTACAACACCTAGGGTTTTATCCGTTGCGATTTGTTGGCGTATTGTATGCCAAGAAGTAATATCATTAAAAATCTTCATTGAGTTTCCTTAAGTTATGCAATTTTAATATCGTAACTTTCTTGCTTATTAGGATAGTCACCGCTTTGTACCGCATGATGATAAGCGTCAAATGCTGCTTTGATATCATTAAAGCCATTGAGAAAGTGACGCACAAATTTCGGCTGGAGATGGCTGTTTAAACCAAGCATATCTTGAAGAACAAGCACCTGACCATCGACATCGTTACCTGCACCAATACCGATTACTGGAATGCTAAGCATTTGGCTGATTTCCTTGGCAAGTTCATTAGGTACACATTCCATGACTAGACTAAAGCAGCCAACCTCTTGAAGTCGCAGTGCTTGTTCTTTTAGATTCTTGGCAGCCTTTTGATCTTTGCCTTGTACTTTGTAACCCAAGCTATGTACTGATTGCGGTGTTAATCCAATATGCCCCATCACAGGGATGCCAGATTCAATAATATGTGCAATAACTTCTTGATGACCATTAACACCTTCGATCTTAATGGCATTGGCACCACATTTGATTAATCTGTCGGCACAGTGTATGGCATGCGTTATGCCTTGGCGTTGTCCAAGAAATGGCATATCAGCAATAATAAATTTATCAGGCGCACCTTTAACAACCGCTTGTGTCATAAAGCACATCATATCAATTGTCGCATGGGTTGTGTCGGGGTACCCTAATTGCGTCATAACACCACTATCACCAACAAGCAACATATCAATGGCCGTTTCATTCATGATTTGCGCGAAAGTGAAATCATAACAAGTCAGCATCGATAGCTTTTGTTGCTTGAGTTTTTTGCTTTGCAGGTTATTAATGCTCGGCTTTTTAATTAGATTATGCGTGCTCATGCTTTTCTCCCGTTTTATTATCCAAATTTGCCTGATAGACGTCGACAAAGGCTTGATAAATTTTAATAAAAGTATCCTCTTCAAGTGCATCTAAGTTGTACTTAATCGTCTGTAAATCTTGGCGCTTTAAAGGACCTGTTAAGGCGCCGTGATAATCGCTGTCGATATTAAGCAGTGTTTGCTTAAGATAGGGTTTAAGATCGCTTAGTGATGCATTAAAGGTTGTTGTCATTTCATTAAAAAACTTTTGCCATAAGAGTGTTGTGAAATTGTTCGCCATCACACAAAGCGCGTGATAATAGCCTTTTTTTGCGTAGGGGATTTGAATAAATGGATTGGTTAATTGTGGGAAAATGCTGCTAAATATTGGTGCATTATCTTCGCCAACAAAGAACAGATTTTGGTAAAAATCAAGGTCTTGTAACTCTGGTGAGAATGTCATCAAAGGGTGGTATGACAGGGCATGTTGGCTAACTAAAGCACCTGAAAAGTGCACGCATAACTTATTATTTAATCGTGGATGAGCATCCAAAATTGCGTCTATCGCATCGTCACTAATTGCCAGAAGAATAATGTCACTTTGACTCAATATATCTTCAGGAGACTCTGGTTGCTGGCGATGCCATAGCGTGTGCGGGATGTTTTTGAGCTTAAAATAAAATTGTATATGTCTCGCAAGTCGACCATTGCCAATAATGCCATAGCTAGGATTGGCGCCTAACGAATGAGATACCTGTCGCATTGGATCAAGTTCCTTGTTGTGTATGTTTACTAGGTTGTATCAGTTTAAGTTGCTGCTGTGTTGTTGTATTTTCTCAATAAAGAGTAAAATCGCACGGTTGCAACTTGGATGTCATTCTAGGATAACATCATGCTTGAAGCAATAGAGGTAGTTATTAATCGTAGGCATTTTAGGCGTGACGTAGCAAGTTAGCTAGGTTTCTTCCAACGAAATGGGTCGTTATAATCTTTTTCCAGTTGATCGATATTTTTTTGCAAACGATCAAGACAAAATTGCATGCTTTCTGGGCGTGATAAGTTGCGATTTGCGAGTCCACGGATCGTAATGCCCGCTTTTTCAATTGCCGACATATTAAGCCCTTCAAGTAGAGAGTCTTCGATTTCTTTATTTAATAAGCCGCTGCGTTGTAGATTGGCGCTGGCAACGAGCTTTTCAGTGACTGAAGTTAGAGCAAATAAGCGTTGTTCACGCTGCATTAGCATGATTTTAAACTGTTTACGTAAGCGGAATATGGTGTAAAAGCAGATAATACTGCCAATACCAAGTCCGATAAGAAAGCTATAATCTAACATGGCTAAACCAGATGCAGCCCGCCACTGCCTTTTTGTGCACTATTTTTTGAAGGATTAACGTCATTGTCGTCACCCTCATTAACATCAATGCCATAACCAAATTCGCGAGCATAAAGACCTTGCGCTGTCTCACCTGCGTAAAGCTCAAGCACTGCTTCAACAGGGATTTGCAGTGACATCACTTCGCCATCAAATGTGGCATCAAAGCGAATAAACTGATCATCACAGTCAAAACGCTCAATTGCTTCAGGAGCGATATTAAGTAGCATCTTACCATCTTCATCGATATGGCTTTCGGGTAAGATCACACCTTCATATTCGGTATCAACAAGCAAATAGGGTGTTAAATCATGATCGATCATCCAGTCATAGGTTGCTTCAACTAAGTAAGCGCGTAACATTGCCATGGTGGTGTTCCTTATTGAGTTCTAATGCTTTTTCTAAATGAATTACGTGCAAATAAACGTTTCGCATATTTGATGAGCGGCATTGCTTTTTCAGGCAAGCGGATATCTAACTTAGGTAAGTTATATAGGATCACGGCAAGTGAACAATCCGCAATGGTGAAATCATCACCAAGTAAATACGATTGTCTGCTAAGTGTTGGAATCAATGAAAAAAGTGCCTTAAGTAGCGCAATCTTGTTCGCTTGTCTAATGTCTTCATTATCAGCGTTTAATGCATTGACAAGATAAGGCATCCATTCACTGTCAATTTTCTTGCATAACATACGCGCTTGAGCACGCTCAAGTGGGAAAACAGACAATAAAGGAGGGTAGGGAAATCGCTCTTCAAGATACTCAAATATGATATTCGGCTCATATACAATTAGATCTTTTGTCATTAATGTTGGCACGCCGCCATAAGGGTTAAGCTCATAAAGCTCTTCTAATTTATCTTCAGCAACAACATCAATAATATCTGCACTAATGTCTTTTTCCGCAAGAATCATTTTAATGCGATGACAAAAAGGGTCATTACCGTTGGTGTATAAAGTCATTGATGATCGTTTGTTTTGAGCAGACATTTATCCCAATTTTCCTTATTCAATATTAGCTTCAACATTATATACTACTGATCAGCCATTTTGCATCATAGAAGTCGTAGTAATAACAAAAAAGCCCCGCTGAGACTTCAGTTGGGCTTTAATAAAATAAAATGTATAAAAAGTAGAAAGTAAGCGTGTCGATTAACGCTTAGAGAATTGACGTTTTCTACGTGCTTTTCTAAAGCCAACTTTCTTACGCTCAACTTTACGTGGATCACGTGTGATAAATCCAGCATGACGTAATTCAGGCTTTAAGTTCTCATCAAAGTCAACTAAAGCGCGAGCAATACCTAAACGGATTGCGCCAGATTGACCCGTTTCGCCGCCGCCATGAACGTTGATTTTGAAGTCAAAGCTTTCTAGGTTGTTAGTTAAATCAAGTGGCTGACGTACAACCATGCTTGCAGTCTTGCGACCGAAGTAATCATCTAGTGGCAAACCGTTAACAATAATGCTGCCAGTGCCTTTTTTCATAAATACACGAGCAACTGAGCTCTTGCGACGACCAGTACCGTAATTATATGCTTGAGTCATTTTCCTATCCTATTCTTATATTTCTAAAACAAGTGGTTGTTGCGCTGTATGCGGATGAGATTCACCTGCATAAACTTTTAACTTTTTGTACATCGCACGACCTAAAGGATTTTTAGGAAGCATGCCTTTAACAGCAGATTCGATCGCACGCTCAGGGTGTTGTGCGATTAGTTTCTCGAAAGAAACAGATTTAAGACCACCGATATAACCCGTGTGGTGGTAGTAAATTTTGTCTTTTTGCTTGTTACCAGTAACGGCAACTTTTTCAGCATTGATTACAACAATATAGTCACCTGTGTCTACGTGAGGTGTGTATTCAGCTTTATGCTTACCACGAAGACGTCTTGCAATTTCAGTTGCAAGGCGACCTAAAGTTTTACCATTTGCATCGATCAAAAGCCATTCTCTTTTGACTTCATCACTCTTAGCGCTAAACGTTTTCATCTTTGTTACCTTAATATTTATTATTAACTACTCAGTTTTGCTAATTTCTGTGTGGGTTGTTACCAATCCCTAAAAATTTAAGCGTGGCGATTCTATCATAGTGATGGATTAAAAAGAAGTGCTAA
>JAQCCA010000040.1 GCA_027621155.1 Pseudomonadota bacterium
CCTGCTTTTTTAATTGATCCATCAAATAGACACAGACATAAGTTTTGCCAACTTCGGTATCAGTACCGATAATCGCGATTTGCTTATGTTTTGTTAATTTTGTTAATGAAGATATATTCATTTATTTTCCTTATTAATTATTTTATAAAAAGGTATCGCGTAAAGGGCGTATGCAATACGCCCCTACAAAGATCCTTGTAGGGGCAATTCACGAATTGCCCGACATATACCACACACCATCGTAAAGACAATTCACGAAATGTCTGATGCATACGCCATCACTGGGTAATTCATGAATCACCCCTACAGGAATTATTTTATGATCACACATAATCTAACCCTATAATTTTAAGGTGGTGGTAATTTATAAATCGCCTAATATATGCCAAATTTATCTATTACCACATACACACACCATCACTGGGCAACTCATGAATTACCCCTTTGTAATAACATATAACCCAATCTCATAACTTAACGTTGTCATTTGCTCATTATCATCACGCAAATATCGCCAAAGTGATTTCATCTCTGGCTTTTCACTTTTTTGACCCTTTCCATTCTTTTCATCCCCTAAATAACTATTTACACCTGTGCTTTTCAAATGCCTAAGTTGCGCCATTCTATTAACAAACTCTAATTGAATGCTTTGCTTATCGACACTTAGACACTGCCAACCAAACAACTGAAACAAAGACTGCATTTCATGATGCGTTGTAAACTTGTTAATACGCACTACTTTTTTAAGCTCCTCAAAGGTACCATCCAGCGGAATTGAAAAGGCAAATATATTATTTACAGCCAACACTTGATCAATGTATTTGAATAATCTTTGTAAGCAATAAGACCACTGCAGTGCCATATTACTATAGATAACATCATATTGTTTTTGCGGTAATGCTTGCCAGAAAAATGATTGATTAAAATCACCTTGTATAAAGTTAAAGTTACACCTTGATATGGACGAACTATCAACTGCTATCTCCTTTGCTTTATCAATTAAAGCATCTGCAATATCAACCGCATCATAAGTCAATGGCATAAGTCGTTTTGCGATATCAATACTCGCAACACCATCCCCACAACCTAACTCTAATATATGCTGTATATTTTGATATTGCTCAAGATGCCGAAATGCCATGTTTTTTAAATTTTCATCCACCTTGCGTTGCACTTGATCGTGCTGATGATAACTATCTTTAGCGGCACTAAAGCTTATGCGCGGTGATTTTAGCATGCGCTTACCTCACTCTTGGCAAGATGCAATAAGCCTAGATGGCTTTGATTCTTTGTGAGCTTACTATTAAGTAACTTTGCCAAAGATAGACTATCAACAATCGCATCATTTCCTGCCAGAAATATATTAACACCCGTTTTTTCACACAAAGCAATGACATCTATTATTGGCATTATTTCAGTAAAGGCAAACATCCACTTTAAGTAGTTTAATTGACTATGATGCTCTCCAGCATCTGCCAATAGGCAATACGACTCTATCAGTTTAAGCCTATCAATCTCTGGAAAAGCAACAAGCTTTAAAAATTTCTGTGACAGTTTATAGGGGTTTAATTCATATTGCCTTATAAACGCCTTTTTTTTCTCATCACTAGAAAATTGCCATAATAATGGCAAACCATAACAATGAATACTTTTATTTTTGACATCCAATTTATTTTGTTGAATGAGTTTCAAAACCCATAAGCCACTATGTGACCATGCATGAACAACTTCAGCTTTGGCTAATTTCCTTGATAAATACTGCATTACTTTTTCTTCATCTTCTTTATCCATGCTTTCAAAAGAACCAAAAACAGGCATATCTATGCATTGATGAGCGGATATTTCAGGGTGAAACACTTGCCAAAGAATTGCCTTAAAGCCCCAGCCTGATAAATACACATGATTTTGAATACTCATAACACACATACCAATTGATCTAATAATGCTTTAATATCACCTGCATCATGCAAGGCAGTGAGCGATATGCGTAGTCGTGCACTATGCTCAGGCACTGTCGGTGGACGAATACAAGAAACATAAAAGCCTTTATCTTTAAGCATACTTTGTATGTTTTGCGTTTGTTGGTTATCTCCAATAATAATGCTGCGAATTGGTGTCAAATCGTAAGACACAACATGAAGGTCTAGTCTTTGTGCATATTGGTTAAAAAAGGCAATATTTTCAAATAGTTTGTCACGCAAATGATCACCCTTCATAACTAGCTTCAAACTCGCATTTAAAGCACCAACAACCGGAATGGCAAGTGCCGTGCTATAGATATAACTACGCGCTGTTTGTATTAATAACTCAATAAATTTCTCACTGGCACACACCAGTGCCCCCATGGCACCTAACGCTTTGCCGCATGGCACGATCATGACAGGCACATCTTCAAAAGTTAAACCCGCATAATTTATCGCGCCTCTGCCTAATTGACCTAGCACACCAAAGCCATGCGCATCATCAACAATAAGTTTAGCAAGACCCGTATTGGCAAATCTTTCTAAAGGCGAGATATCACCATCCATACTAAAAACACCTTCAGTGATGACATATTTAGCTTCTGGATGTTTTTGTAAAATGGCATGTAAACTATCAATATTTTGATGCGGATAACGCTTAAGCTTGGCGCCTGACAAAACAATACCATCTAAAATAGAGGCATGAACTAATTTATCCGCAACCACTGTCTGAGAATTTCTTCCTATTAGACTCATCACCGCTAAATTAGCATGGTAACCAGAGTTAAATAGCAAAGCACGTGGATATCCAACAAAATCAGCCATATCATGTTCTAACGCCTCGATGAGATAATGACTTCCTGAGACAATAGCTGATGATGTGCTACCTACACCATAATGCTCAATGGCTTGTTGCGCTTTTTTTTTGACCTCTATATGTTGTGACAAACCTAAATAATCATTACCACTAAAGTTGATCAATGAATGCTCATCAATATGGATAAATTTATCATGTATTTGGGTAAATACACGTTGCCGATAACGCCCATTTTGTTTAATTGCCGTTAAGCGTTCATCATTCGCTAACAAGCTCATGATGCTCCTCATTGTTTTTTGTTACTTTAAAGCCAAGTGTATTGAGAAGCTTCAGATCATGATTCTCTGAAGGGTTCGCCGCAGTTAATAGCTTATCACCATAGAAGATAGAGTTTGCTCCTGCTAAAAAGGCTAAAGCTTGCATTTCATCACTCATTTGCGAACGACCTGCTGAGAGTCTGATTTTTGAGCTTGGCATTAAGATTCTTGCCACAGCAATCGTGCGCACAAAGTCAAAGCTATCAACTTCTGCTTTTTTTAGTTTATTGCCAAGTGGTGTACCAGGCACTGGAATCAATTGATTAATTGGCACGCTTGCCGGTGGTGTTTTTAAATTTGCTAATGTTACCAACATCTGTAAACGATCATCAATTGTCTCGCCCATCCCAAGAATGCCACCACAACAGACTTTCATACCAGCATTTGATACTTCTTCTAGGGTATCTAAACGCGATTGGTAATCTCTGGTGCTAATAATCTCTTTATAAAATTCCTCTGAGGTGTCCAAATTATGATTGTAATAATCAAGACCTGCATCAGCTAATTCTGTGGCTTGTGCTTTGGATAGCATTCCCAAAGTCATACAAGTCTCTAACCCTAGTGACTTAACTGATTGGATAATTTCAAGTAATTGTGGCATCGCTTTCTCCGGAGGATTGCGCCACGCAGCACCCATACAAAAGCGTTTAGCACCAAGCTCCTTGGCTCTTTGAGCTTGTGATACAATACTCCCCACATCCATTAATTTTTCTTTTTGAACGCCCGCATTATAATGACCGCTTTGCGGGCAATACTTGCAATCCTCAGGGCAACTGCCTGTTTTAATGCTTAGTAATACACACAGTTCAATTTCATCAGCAAAATTTTCGCGATGTACCGTTTGTGCCGTAAATAGTAATTCATTAAATGGTTTGTTATATAAGCTTTGAGCATAATTTAAATCAATCATTGGCATTATTGTTATCCTTTATCCTTTGTTTTTCACTTTTTCACATTGCGATACTTTTACATCGGCAACAATCTAGATATACTTGCCGCTTTAGTCAACTTATAATTTTATCAAGGTTTACAAAAATGTATTCGACCAATCTTTGGCATCCTTGCTCACAAATGAAAGATTATGAAACATTCTCGCCTCTTAATATCACCAAGGCCAAAGGCAGTTTTATTTATCATAATGACCAACCGATTATTGATGCGATCTCAAGCTGGTGGTGTAAGTCTTTAGGGCATAGTCATCCACATTTACAAAAAGCCTTAACACAGCAACTAGGCGCACTTGAGCACACGATTTTAGCTAATACCACAAATACAACCATTGAAGACTTAACACAAAAGCTATGCCAGCTCACGCATACAGATAAAGCACTCTTTGCCAGCGACGGTTCATGTGCTGTTGAGATTGCGATGAAAATGAGTATTCATGCACGCGTTATCAAAGGACAGACAAACAAAACGCATTTTGCCGCACTGCAAAATGGATATCATGGTGAAACTTGCGCCACCTTAAGTATCAGTGATTTAGGTTTGTACAAAGAGGCCTATCAATACTTATTATTTGATTGTACTTTCTTGCAAGATATACCCTATGTGACGGGTATTAACGACCCACTTTGGCATGATGCGCAAAGTGCTTGGCAAAAATCACAAATGCAATTAGAAGCGATTAAAGATAAGCTAAATGCCGTGATTATTGAGCCGGTGATTCAAGGAGCTGGTGGTATGCTGATTTATAGCAAAGATTATCTAGCAAGGCTAGCTAAGTGGTGTAAAGCGAATGATATTTACTTAATTGCCGATGAGATTATGACCGGCATTGGGCGCACCGGTAAAATGCTTGCTTGTGAACATGCTGATATTACAGCTGATTTTATTTGTTTATCTAAAGGCATTACTTCAGGCATGCTGCCTTTAAGTATTTGTTTAACGCATGATGATATTTATGCTCTTTTTTATGATGACTATGCAACACAAAAAGCCTTTATGCACTCGCATACCCATAGTGGCAATACATTGGCTTCAAGAGTCGCTTTAGAAACACTCTATCTTTTTGAACGCGAGCACATACTTGACTATGTTAATAAAACATTAGCGCCAACGATGCATAATGTCATGTTAGAAATTGCTCAAAGCACCCAGAAACTGCATAATGTTCGCAGCCTTGGTGGTGTTGTTGCTGCCGATCTAAAAACCACAGAACCACGTGCTGGTTACAAACTTTATCAAAGAGCGATTGAAAAAGGCGCATTAATGCGCCCATTAGGAAATACTATTTATTGGCTGCCACCATTGAATACTGATATTAAAACCATTAATAAACTAGGCGAAATCCTGCTAGAGTTATTATGAAGCATCAATGTATAACCGTTGTCTGAGCGTCAGTCGAAGCCATTTATTGATTACTTCAATGCCTTAATAAACTGACGTATTTTATCAGCTGCCACATTGGTATCTGACAAATGCTGCTCAATTAATGAAGTAAAGTAACTACCCACAATTGCCGCATTACCACCTGCTTGCCATACTGCGTGAACATGTTCAGGTTTTGAAATACCAAAGCCAACCACCATAGGCTGATCAATCAGCGCCCTTACATGCTTGATTCGCGCAATGGTTTGTGGAGCAATCTCACTTTTAGCACCAGTGGTACCAAAACCACTTAACACATAATTAAACGCGCTACTGCGACTGGCTAATTGCTTGACACGCTCATCTGATGAGTTTGGGGCAACCATTTGTACCGCACCAATATGATACTTCTTAAGTAAGGTCTCATGTTCTTTTGATTCTTCTAACGGTAAGTCAGCACAGACCACACCATCGATACCAACCTGTGAAAGTTTTTGATAAGCGCTTTCACCTTGCTTAAATAAAAGGTTATAGTAAATCAGTAAGCCAATTGCGATATTCGGATACTTTTGACGAATAATACTTAACATCTCAATACAGCGATCAAACGTCATACCTGATTTTAATGCTCGCTCCATTGATCGCTGATTGGTTGGACCATCGGCAATTGGGTCAGAAAAGGGAAAGCCAAGCTCGATCGCTTCAACGCCACTATCAATTGCTGTACTTATGATATGTAAGCTTTCATCAAAATTGGGATCGCCTAAGGTAAAAAACGGCATAAATACTTTTTTATCGTGATCTTTAAATAATGTGTCAAATCGATTACTCATCGGAAAGTCCTTTATATCTAAAATAACTTTGTAAATCTTTATCGCCTCGCCCAGATAAGTTCACTAAAATGGTTTTCCCCTTCAACGGTGACTGCGCCAATTGAAACGCCAATGCTAATGCATGCGCTGATTCAAAAGCTGGAATAATACCCTCTTTTTTTGATAACTCTTCAAATGCCGCAATTGCCTCATCATCAGTAATGGTAAGATAACTCACGCGTTTGCTCTCTTGCAAATAAACATGCTCAGGTCCAATGCCAGGATAGTCTAGTCCGGCTGAGATCGAATATGGCTCTTTGATCTGCCCATCTTTATCTTGTAAGAACAGTGATTGCATCCCGTGAAACACACCTATCTCACCTTTGTTCATCGTTGCCGCATGCTCTCCAGTCTCTAGCCCTTTGCCCGCGGGCTCCGCACCATAAATAGCCACCTTTTCATCACTCAAAAAGCCACTGAATATGCCAATCGCATTACTACCCCCGCCAACACAAGCAATAACCGCATCAGGTAAAGCATGGGTTAATTTAAGCATTTGCGCACGCGCTTCTTTACCAATGATCTCTTGGAAATAGCGCACTAACGCTGGAAATGGATGTGGTCCTGCCGCAGTACCAAAACAGTAATACGTATCCTCGGCATGTGTAATCCAATCACGCATAGCATCATTGATCGCATCTTTCAATGTCGCACTTCCTGATGACACACTATGAACCTTTGCACCAAATAATTTCATGCGTTCAACATTAGGCTTTTGTCGGGCGATATCAACCGCGCCCATATAAATCTCAACCTGAAGTCCAAGCATCGCTCCAGTCATCGCGGTTGCAACGCCATGTTGACCGGCACCCGTCTCAGCGATAACACGCTTTTTACCAAGGTATTTGGCCAAGAGCATCTGACCAATCGTATTATTGGTTTTATGCGCACCACCATGCAATAAATCCTCGCGCTTAAGATAAATATCAGCACCATATTTATTCGATAAGTTATGTATGTAGGTAATTGGTGTTTCGCGTCCAGCGTAGTCTTTTAATAAACGTTTAAATTCTAACTGAAAGGATTCATCGTGTTGAATGGCGATAAAGCCTCTCTCAATCTCTGTCAAAATTGGCATCAAGCTCTCAGGTGCATAACAGCCCCCGAACTGACCATAGCGTGTATTTAATTGCATAAATTAACACTTAAGTTAAGCATAAGTAGCGCTACGATAACACGCTTTTTATCAACCTACAAAAGAATTTTGCAGCGACGTATCGATACATAGGTGCAAAACTACCGTAATCAACTATTTTTTAGATGGCTTATTAGCCGTTTTTTCAAACGCAGAATACTCATTTTTTAACAAATCAAAAAACATCACTAATTTCTGGCGACAAAAATGCAGTAATTTCTGATTGCTTTGACGATCATCCAATAATAACAAAGCACGATAAACTGCCATAAGTTCACGCATCGTTGACAGTAGCACCTTAATCATATTAATTTGCGGCTTACTTAGCTCGGTTTTAGTGTTAATAAAATTCTCGACCACATGCTTTTCTTGCAGTGCTAACTCATCAATAAGTAGCCTTAATATCTCTTTATCCAAACTCTCATCAAAATCATTTTCTTTATCCATTGATGCCTTGTCTTTTTCTGCTCTTTGCATTAAAAACATTTCAATAATCTCTTTATGTGTAAGATAAACCGATGAGAATTCCATATAGAATTTTTCTCTTAAATTACGCTGTTTTAATACGCTACTAATTAATAGAATCACCAACGCACCTATCGCAATATCCAATATACGCGCGATAAGTAACGACACATCCCAAAAAGATAGGGTGCCGATAAACATGACGACAAAAATACTGCTAAAGAATACACCCACTGCATAGTGCACCACACTAAAATAAAGCGTATAAAGTGCTAAGACCAAGATTACCGTGATAATCACATAAAACGGTACATATAGATTTAATAGGTAATAAGCAATTGTCCCAATAAAGCAGCCTAAAATCGTATTAATAACAACAGCTTTAGAGCGAAATAGAACTTCTCTGACATGCACGCTAATGCTGATAGATATGATTGCCAACACACTCCAATAATTACGCTGTAAACCAATAGCTTCAGTAAATACAATTGCAATTAAACAAGCACTTGCTACCCTAATTGCCAACAACTTGTACGTCGGCAATGTATTTAACCAATTAATCAATCTCATGCACAACCTCTCTTAAAGATAACGTTGTATTATGTAGGCTCTCAAGAATAAGTAATATCTCAAAAACAAGCACTTGGCAGCCTTTTAGTGTAGATAGAGTTAATACCGCTTGTTTAAAATGATCCACATGTGTTTTAAATTGAGTTAACTGATCTTTAAAGTCCTCATCTTTATTCACTAAAAACACCCAAACGGCAAGTTTAGTTGCCATATAAACGATATCCTTAAGTGCCGTTTTTTTTATAACATCCTCAGCAATGACTGACTTTCTTTTGGATAGCGTGTAATAGAAAAAGATTAAGCGGAAGGTATTCTGCACTAGGCTGTGATAATGACCATAACACTTATGCCAAGCAACTTTACGTTTCGGTAGAATAATCCAGCTAGCCCCTTTATCGTGCAGTGTGATCAAGCGCGTATTAACTTCTTTTTGAGTTTTATCTATATCAAAAACACCTGCATTGACATCAAATGCCATATGCAAAATATGACGTGTTTCATTTTGCAAAAAAATCGCATGCATCTGTAAGACACGTAATAACTGCCTTGGCGTATCCCATGGGCGCAGCATTAACACCAACACAAAAAAAGCGCTCCCTACGCACAGTAGGCTGATATATAACTGTGTTAGATCCTGTTTAAGCACCGGCAACTGAATCGACGATATTGCTAATACAATCACCAAATAACCAGGAAATTGATTAAATATATGGTCATATTTTCTCACCCAAAAAGCATAGTACGCACAGATAATTAATAAACTGAAACTTAATAACCTATAGGGGTGCAACCAGTAGGAGACAGTTAATGCCAGCGCAAATCCTGCTAAAAACCAGATAAAAATCTTGCGTCGTGAATATATATCGCCCACCGCACAAACAATGGAAGCAAATGCCAGAAAATAAAATACCCAGATAATCACTTCGTAAACAAAACCTAGTTGCCATGCAATCAGAAAATAGATAAGCATAATCGCACCAACTTTGATCACCATCGACAACACATGTGCCCCAGGATCATTCTTTGATAAGTTGTATATAAAATGTTTTAGCATTTTTACTGTGATCCATGTTTATTATCTACACGCCATGTTATAATGCGCCCAATTTTTTATGGTTATAAGCAAAACTTAATGTCTCTGCAGATTATAGCGTTTAAACGCTAAAAATGCAGTGGCACCGCTGCAACTTAGGGGTACAAAAGCGTGAGACACGATGAAACAATGTTAGAAAAACTTCAAAATGGGGAGTTCAAATTAAGAAAATCTGAGCAAAAGGTTGCAAATTGGATTATCGATAACAGCCATGAAGCAACTTCGCTAAACATCACGACAATTGCACACAATGTTGGTGTGAGTGAACCAACCATTGTCCGCTTTTGTCGCGCAGTGGGTTGCAAAGGTTTTCAAGAGTTCAAGATTCGCTTTGCTGAGGAATTAGCCCTTGGAAAAATCAGTGAATCGATTGATATTAAGCTTGATGATTCTACTGCTGTTGTTAAAGATAAGGTTGCTCAGTATGCACGTGCTGCCATTGCTAATGTCGATCGTGAAATTGACAATGAACAGCTTGAGTTAGCGACAAACATTCTAATTGACTCTAATAAAGTCGTTGTTTGCGGCTTTGGAGCATCAAACTGTACCGCTTTTGATAGCTTCCATAAACTCTTTAGAATGATGCCAAAAGTTGGCTACTATCCTGATATGCATATGTCAGCAATGGCAATCGGCTCTTTGGAACCAGGGGATGCAATCATTGCGATTTCTAATAGTGGTAAATCAGAAGCATTGATTAGCTTATGCAAGCTAGCACGCAGCAATGGTGCAAAGGTAATTACAATCACCGATCCAGGCTCACCGGTTGATCAAACAGCAAGCGTGCGTTTGAATATCAAAAAACAAGTCGATACAGGGTTATTTGTACCAATGGCACATCGATTAAAGCAGTTAACAATTATTGACTTTTTAGTGTATAACTACGCAAGATTGAATGAGCAGCGCGCCGCACAACGCTTGAAGAAAACAAAAACAGCGTTAACCAATCTAAAACAGCAACATAGTATTATTTAGTTTAGTTATACCCATCGTAAATCATTTTGCGGTGTTTGATTGATTGTAAAGTAGTTTGTGATGGGTATGCTTACTCCCACTCAATTGTTCCTGGTGGTTTACCGGTCACGTCATATACCACGCGTGAAATTCCTTTGACTTCATTAACAATACGATTGGAAATATGACCGACCAATTCATAAGGCAAATGCGCCCAACGTGCGGTCATAAAGTCAATGGTCTCAACCGCTCTTAAGGCAACGACATAATCATACTTGCGTTGATCACCCATCACCCCAACTGATTTCACCGGTAAGAAGACCGCAAATGCTTGACTGACTTTATCGTAATAGCCACTTTTCTCTAGCTCTTGCATATAGATGGCATCGGCTTGACGCAAGATATCAGCATAGTCTTTTTTAACCTCGCCTAAGATACGCACACCAAGACCAGGACCTGGGAATGGATGACGATAAACCATGCGATATGGCAAACCTAGCTCAACACCGACTTTACGCACTTCATCTTTAAAAAGCTCTCTTAACGGCTCAACAAGCCCAAGCTTCATATCATCAGGCAATCCACCCACGTTATGATGCGACTTAATCACATGCGCTTTCCCGCTACTGCTACCTGCTGATTCGATGACATCAGGATAAATCGTGCCCTGTGCTAACCATTTAGCATTTTTAAGTTTGGCTGATTCTTCATCGAAGATATCAACAAACAAATTACCGATAATTTTACGTTTTTTCTCAGGATCATTAACCCCTTCAAGCTTAGCTAAGAAGCTATCTTCTGCATTCACACGCACAACATTAACCTGCATATTTTCAGCAAACGTCTGCATGACCTGATCACCCTCGTGCAAGCGCAATAACCCAGTATCGACAAACACACAGGTTAACTGCTCGCCAATGGCTTTATGTAAAAGGGCAGCAACGACAGATGAGTCAACGCCACCTGATAAACCTAAAACGACTTCATCAGATCCAACTTGTGCTTTGATTTTTTGCACGGCATCTTCAATAATGCTTGCAGGATTCCATAATGCTTTACAGCCACAGATTTTAAAAGCAAAGTTCTCAAGCAACTCTTTGCCATAAGCAGAATGTGTCACCTCTGGATGATACTGCACACCATAATATGGCTTTGTTTTATGTGCCATTGCGGCAATCGGTGCATTTTCAGAAGATGCAATCACTTCAAACTCATCGCCTAGATCAACCACTTTATCACCATGGCTCATCCACACATCTTGGGTTTGCGGTACTAATTCATACAAAGGGTTTGCTTTACTGATCTCAATCTTGGCATAACCAAATTCGCGTTTATCCGATGAGGCAACCTCACCACCGAATTGATGCGCCATGGTTTGCATGCCATAACAAATACCTAATACAGGGACATTTAACTCGAATACACATTCGGGTGCTCGGACGTGTACTGATTCATTAACTGATTCAGGGCCCCCTGAAAGAATAACGCCACTAGCAGCAAAATCCTTGATAAAACTCACATCAACATCATAAGGATAAATCTCACAATACACGCCAATCTCACGCACGCGACGCGCGATCAATTGGGTATATTGCGAACCAAAATCTAAAATCAACAATCTATGCTTATGTATATCTTGCATACAGGAAACACCCATCACCACATTAAAAACTGCCCGAGATTATATACCCATCGTCAATTATTTTACAGATTTTTTGCCTTGTATTTTGCTTGGCGTTACTCACGGGAGTTACCTATAAGCAAATGGCAAAATGCAATCGTATTCATTAATGGAAAATACTATAACGCATTGATACATTCTAAACACACTCGTTCACACAGCTCTCTAAGCCATCTATTTTGCACATTATGCTCAAGACGTTTAGGATAAGCCAACGTTACTGGCACTTCCGCTATTTCAAATGGCAAAGGAACAACATTTAACCCTTTATATAAAGCGTAGTTTAAAGGTAAAGTTGCCACATATCGATCTTTTAACAGTGAGACGATTCGATCAATCCTTGCACATCTTAACTTTATATTTCTTGGATCGGGAATTCCTAAATAGGTTTGAATAAACAAAACCCGCCAATGCTGCAGCCCAAAGTAGCGAAAAAATAATCCAGCCGTAAACCCCTGACAAGGCAATAAGTGCAATGGGTGTATAAGTTCCAGCAATTAAAAAATAAATATTTACATGATCAATCGTACGAAATATCTTCTTCAGCTTTGGATTAGAAATACCATGGTATATGCTTGATGCCACATACATTGATATCAAGGTCACACCAAAAATAGTTACTGCTACTACATTGGTCGCATGTCCTGTACTAGCCGCCTTTACGATTAGCATAATCAAGGCAACAACACTAAACAAAGCGCCAATAAAATGCGTTAATGTATTTAAAAACTCCTCCCATTTAGAATATGGGCGTTTATCGACATGCGATGCTGCTATTTTATTTTCCACTAGCATAAACCTTGAGTGATTTTCATTTTAAGCGGGCACTATTTTGCGTTATATAAGCATATTAATCAAAACCTAATCGCAAGTTTATGCGTAAAAGATTTTTCCCGATAAACCTTAATCAATTTTTAAAGGGTGTAAATTTATAAGCATAATCATAGGGAATCAAAAACACTGTCTCTCCATGAGCATTAACTCCTTGTCTTATCGCGTTGAAATCTATATTTGTCATCTCTACACTAAATTCTCCTTTAACTATCTCAGCATTCGCA
>JAQCCA010000041.1 GCA_027621155.1 Pseudomonadota bacterium
CTTCTAATAACATCAAGATACGATGGCGCATTGATTTTATCTTTAATGATAGGGTGGACTAGCTCAATATTATAGCGTCTACACCATTTTCTAACTGTACCGTCTTTAACTCCCATATATTTAGCCACTTCAGAATAGGTGAGTGATTGATTTTGAAAATCAAGTAGTGCATCTTTAGCTGATTTTTTAGTTTTGAGTTCAAGAATATCAATATACCTTTGATGATTTAACCTATTTTAGCCCCTACATGACCGATCATTTAAAACGATACGGGGAACTTGTACTAGATTTAAACAGCATCCCCGCAAAGATAGACGACATAAGGGATAGAGACCTATTTTAAAATCACTATGACCGGTTTACTGACGTATTCCGACTAGACCCGTAAAAAGCACACCAAAGGCTTGTCATATTAAAATGATAGACCTTTAGATTTAGTGTTTTTTGTTTGGTACGGCTTGCTTTTGGTAAGCGATTTTTGAGTGGTATTGTCACCTTGCCGTATGCTCAAAGATATAATGTTTCTCAGCTCTCTGTCTTTGCCAGCAGTTGACAAAACAAAAGCATCTCTCACCTCTTGGACTTGCTTAAAATAGAAGCCTATTTGCATAGTGTGATTGGCTTTTTTGGCAAGATGATCAATGAGTGTTACAACGGTTCTTGTGTTGCCATCTCTGAACGGATGAACTTCCCATATTTCTGTAGCGTGTTTAATGAGTTTAGCAATGAATTGTGGACGATCTAAGCCTTGCAAATACTTGTCTTTTTTTAGACTATCAAAAGCATACTTGGCTCTAAGCTCAAGGTTGTTGTCTGGCTGAGTATCGTTTGGGTTTGGGTAAGCCACGGAATAACCATCTAACAAGGATTCTGCTTTGCTAATATTGATTGTTCTTGGCTTGCCCGCCCACTCGTAAATGTCTTGAAAAATATGTCGGTGAATAGCTTGCAAATGTTGATAGTCAAAGTTTCCCGCAAGTGGTTTTTCAATTAGTTCTTTGATTCTGTAGAAAGAAAGCCTATTTTCAAGCTCCTGTACTTTTGTCGCATCTTTAATATTGAGTTTGTTTTTTAAAACCTTAGTGCCTTTGTAAACGTAAGGATCAAAATCAATCGACATACTGTGAAATAACCATCTTAATAGCTTGTTCGGTTGTTATTTCTCCACTGTCTATTTTTGACGCTAATATAAGATCATTTTCAGTAACATCACCACCAGAAGCCCGCACTGCACCTATTGCTATTTTAGTACTATCAGATAACTCAATATCATTAACTTTAGGTTGGCTTTTGTAGGCATGTACAACTGTCACTTTGTCTATGTCTTTTGGTGTGTAGTTCACACTTTGATGTAATGCTTCATAAGTCATAACGCAACCTCGAAAATAGTATTTTGTACTTGTTATATTGTAGCACAAACTAGGTCAAATGTCCTTGTTTTCAACGTCCTTAAATTCCATTTTTTCAAGGTCACTTATACTTTGCGTTGATTGCTTAACGGACGCTAAAACCATACTTGTCATTTCTCTAATTTTTTCCATTTCACGCTCATGTTTAAGTTGCGCTTTTTCATCTCGCTCTAACTTTTTAGCTGCCTTTTCTTCCTCTGTCATTTCACGCTTCATTAACGACAAATCTATAACTGGCTCAATAGGTGTCTGAACTGGCACATGCTTATCTAAATCAGGATTGATTTTTTCACCTAATAACTTAGATAGTTTGCGATCTTTGAAATAATAAGACTTTTTAAATTTAATGCCATGCTTGCCAGAAATATGCGCCAAGCCCTGATCATCTTCAAGGTGCATAAGCTCGTCTGAGGTAATCAGTGGCTTTTGCTGTAGGTGTTCATTGCTATTGACTTCCATCCGCATAGATTGACGGTTTTTCGTTTTGTATTTAATGGTGCGTTGACCAAATAACTCAGAAAGATATTTAGCATCATCAATACTACCTGTTGCAGATAATAATATTTTGTTAGGGATGCTATTAAATGCCCTTGCTTCATCAAGCGTAAAATCCTGCGCTACCTGATCTTTATATTGCAAATAGACAATTGAGCGCACTCGATATTTTCTAAAAGTGGTAAGATTCTTGCGTATACGATCTAACCGCCCAGAGTTACCAAACTCATCAATATTAAATAATACTGGATATGGCTCGCTTTCAACATTAGGCACTTTCTTCATTAAGTGCGCACTGATCTCTTCCCAGAATATCGTTATTAATGGCTCAAGCTGTTTGATTTCACCGTCTGGAATGCCAAAGAAGATGTGCATTTTCTCTTGGCGCAGCTTAGTAATATCAATGTCGCTGTATTCGGTTGCCGCTCTGATAATTGGGTTTAAATAAAGCCCGATGTACGCTTCATAATTAAATTTAACACCGCCTTGGGTTTGCTCTGCTTCAATATTTAAAAAGGCGTTTGCGTTAACCTTAAACTGCGCTTCAACTTGATCATTAGTTAATATTTCCTGCCTGAGCCATTCGTTAAAATTACCTTTACAACAAATCTCCGCTAACTGCCCCAGTGTGCAGTAACCAGTTGTGCTAATCAGATAATCTGTTAAGCCCTCTAGCACCCTACGCGCCATTGACGACCAACTTTGGGCATGATCGTTTTTTGAGGTTGGAATAATCTTTTTGCAAATACGTTCAATAACACCCCATCGATCTGCCTTATCCATCGAGCAAGCCCAATGAAATGGATTAAAACAATGTGTTTTGCGACTCAATGGGCAAAATTGATAGACTGACTCACCACGCGATCTTAAGTAATTCGATGTTGCCTCGTAAAGCTCGTTAGAGGTGTCATTATTCACTGTGGAGCCATCCCAGTTAATAATGTTAGGAATTGCAAAAGCGGTAGATTTACCACCGCCTACATTTGCCAATACCAAGACAGGTGCGAAGCCATTAAGCCAGATATTACGACCTTGCCATTTGCCCATGCTCAAGGATGCGTCACCTTGATTTAACATTTTATAACGCATGAGATCAAACAGGGTTGCCCAGCGAGCATTGCCATGCAGCTTATTTTTCTTCAGATAAAACAATACTCGCACAATCGCTACCATCAAAACGGCAAAAACAAAAATACCAGCAATCACTGCAAACTTCATATTTACAGTTAATTGAAACTGACTATCTGCTAGATAATATAAAAAGCTAAAGGGTGATATGCTGAGCGCTAAATGTGAAATTAAGCTATATACCAAACCGGAAGCACAAAAGCCTGCAAGTATTGCTGCCATGATTGCTGAAAATATTGTCACACGCTTTTTATGTAAGCAAATCGGCAAACATGCCAGTAAGACCAATACAGCCACCAGTGCAGATAATGCAACTGGATTCGCAAGACCTTTAGCAGATGATAATAGTGATACGCCATACACAAACACATAACCAGCAAGTATGAATGGCACCACATACTTAATGAGTGATAGCGCCTTAATTATGTTGCTGTTTTTTGTTTGGTTTGCTTTATTTTCATTGGTTGATTTATTCCCTGAATAAATTAAATACGCATCGATGATAACGCCTAAAACCAAAAATAAATGCAAAAGCCAGAACACTGTGTTGTTTCTTAAAACATATTGATAGCGCCCAAACGTCGTCATTGCATACGTTTGCACCGGCTCATTGTAGATATAGCCAACAAAAAAAATAAGCATCACGACCAAATAAGTCACCATGCCCAACCAGTAATATTTGCGCCAGTAAGTAAACCCAAGCAACCCCATAACATAACTGAGAACATAACCAATCACTAAAATAGCTAAAGCCCAGTAAGTTAAAGTATCTAATGGACTTCCATAAAAATAGCGAATCGTAAATACATTGCCATAGTGAATTTGATACAGATTGTATAGATAGATAAGATTAATGGCGATTAGTGCTATTGCCGTAAATAACAATACAACACCTAATGCTATCAAGTGTTTTTTTGCTTCATCATTAATCATTGCATTTGCTTTTATCACAGCTTTTTGCATAACTACTTCCTATTATTTACTTCTGAGTGACTGGCTTAGCAACGCCTAAGATGTCACTTTTTGCGACTTGACCAAAATAGCGCGAATCCCAAGAGTGAACATAATCCCCATTGCCATATAAAAGATAGCCTGTAAGCTTCTGATCTTTCATGCTTTGCGGTGTTAACATCCGCCCTTTCGTGTCAGTTTTTGATTGTGGCGCGGGATAAAAATTATCATTAACGACCATGCCATTATGATAAATAGATGCAACGTCATTCGGCACACCAATAACTTTTTTAAGCAATGGTTCATACCCATTTGGGCAGGTGCCTTTGTCGACATACCCACGTTGATACGCTAACTGTGCCGTTGACTCATTCAGGCACACCTTAACATAATCACCACGCTTGACTGCGGCAGATGCATCCAAAAAATAAACGGTATTAGGTACTGAGCCGGACATATTTAAACGCAATCCCATAAAATAAAGCGTATAAGCTGCCGCTAATAATATTAAGGCAATGATAAAGATGATTTTAGAAATCCGCGCCCAAAGATGTGCTTTGGGGTTCTTGTTTAAAAAAATACCCGAAAATATCTGCTCCATCTTATCTCGTGCCTTATAGCTATTGATGCTAGAGGTACTACCGTTGCGATTATTTGCCATTGCCTTCCGAATCCTTATGTTTTTTACTAGCATCTAAACCACTACCTGATACATTACTGATAATTGATTTTGGTTTGAAGTAGTAAAAAATGCTTACCGCAATAGCCGTGATAATTAGGCTGACAACAGAACCTTTGATACCCATTGAAAGAATTGACAACACAATAAAAACAAGTGCCGTGTAATTACAGAATAAGCCTCTAATATCAAATAAGACACTATTGATAATGCCTTTTAATGGTTTATTCTCTTTCTCAACTGATGCGTTGTTTTCTAATTCTTCTGCTTCTTCAATTTTGGTTGTATGTTCTGACATGAGTTTATCTCCATTTGTTATTGTTTATGATGTTGTATATCTACTTTTAATTGCCTTAACTTTTCTAAAATGGTGGCATATCTTGTGCGCTTTCAATTTCATCCATACTTGGCGTTTTTGATATTTGATGATGATTTGCGCCTGGTTGTTCCTGTTCTGCTTGATCACTTGGCACTGGAATATGTGACGGCACATAATCAGGCATTGCCGCAGTATTATAATTTGTGCTACCTAGCATTTGCATCTCAGTGGCAATAATATCCGTAGCATAGCGATCTTGTCCTGTTTGCTTATCTTGCCACTTGCGCGTTTTTAATTTGCCCTCAATGAAAATTAAATCACCTTTTTTGACAAACTGCTGCAAGGTTTCTGCTTGTTTTCCAAATAGTGCCACGCGGTGCCATTCCGTAGTATCGATGAATTGACCTGTTTTAGCGTCTTTGTAGCCGTCATTGGTAGCAAGTTGAATATTTGCCATTGCCATACCTGATGGCATATATTTCAATTCTGGGTTTTGTCCTAAGCGTCCAATAATTGTCACTCTGTTTAATGTGCCTTTTGCCATGTTAATCTCTCCTTGGTGCTGGTTTATTGATTAGCTATATATTGCTTGATAATCTTTTTTTCTTCTTGAGTATAATTAGCCACCCAAGCGCTTAAATGGTTATACTCAGTATTGATGGTGCTAAGCATATTGCTGAAAAAGTTGATGTTTTGTCTGTGTTTTTCCTCTGTGTAAATCTCACTGGTATCCGCTTTGCCAAAATGGGCTAAATCTTCTATCACGCCATACAATAATTCTCTATAAGGATCATGTTTGACATCATTATGGTTGGTTGAATTTTCCTGATTTTCAGCAAATGCATTTAATACAAAAACACACACATTTAATAGTTCTCCATAAGCGCGATGTATCGAAAACTCAAACGGCTTAGGCTGTTGATTTGAAAGCATGTTAATTGACTCCTGTTTCTTGTATTAATGATCTAGTTAGAGGTAATATCAGGCAATGGCGTTCGATCTTTTGCCTGACCTGTTGCCGTATTGTAATAACACAAGAATGTATCCTTTTGATCGCCCAGTGTGATGTTGTCAAAATGGTAAATGTAAAGATTCTGACGCTGTTCAACACTTGGTTCACCAAACACAATATTGCCGTGATTTAATCCCGTTTGATCAGTGAAGCGATCAACATTATCAGAATAGATTTGCTGGCATGCCATTAAGCCTTTATTTTCCATATTGTCACCACTTAAAAAGCTGCCTGCATGTTTAAACAGTCCATAGCCAATCGCTATAATGACGATAACGCCACCAACAATCGCTATTTTCTTGAGTTTGCGCATATCAATTTTACTTTTTTTACCTTCCCCATTTTTTCCACTTTTCTGGCTTGGGTTATTCTCTGTGCTTTGCGTGTTGTCATGTGTGTTTTTATCTGACATATCGTAATACCTCTTAATCGTTATCTACTTAGGCAAAAGTTAATGGATTCTGGTTATAGCTTCTATAAGGTCCATCAAAAACAAATGGCTTTGATAGCATGACATAAAAGTTTGAACCTGCATTGACAGTAATCGTTGGCTGTATCTGCATTTGACGCTTGAATATCTCCATTCCTGCCTGACCAATTTGTTGACCTAATGACGCGGCAATAAGCTGTGTCGCATTGTTGCCAGTATCACTACCACCAGAAGCGCCACCTGCTGCCACTTGAACACCTGCGCCAAAGATTGACATAAACAACACGTTTTTAATCAACCCTAACCAGTGATTGTCAACTGAGCCTGTAATACCCGCTATACCACTTAAATCAACGCCCTGCTGTCCTTTTAAGTCCACCATATCGCCATTGGGATAAACTAACGTAGTCCAAGCAAACAACACACGCTGCTGACCTGTGCTAACCGTTGAATCATAAGCACCAATTAACTTGGAGCCTTGCGGAATCAATAAGTAATTGCCTGTTGCACTGTCAAAAACATTCTGGTTGACCTGTGCGACTAATTGCCCAGGTAAATCAGTATTAATGCCTGTCACTAAAGTCGCGGATATAAACGTACCCATTGATAAAGTGTAAGGGGATGTCATCTTCTGCACATCCGTTTGACTGTCAGGGATGCCTTTATCAGTTAGCCCATTCAAAAAGGCGCGTTTACCTGCCTGATCATTCACTTGCGCGTATTCATTTTTAGATTGGTTAATCGCGCTTAACAGCTTGGCAGTATCGTCTTGCGCATGACCAGTAGCAATTGTTGGCGCATTACTAGCACTACTTGTACTTGACGCATCCTTAACATCAATCGTCAAACTACTTGCCATGGCTTGTTTAAGCTCTTCATCACTGCCAACCATTGCACTATCATTTTCTGTTGTCGCTTGTGATTGATCTTGGGGTTTCGTATCAGGTTGCTTGTCATCCTTTTTAGGTGCCGGCTTTGCCACTTTGCTGGGGTCGTAATCTAAAGGAACAAATTTGCCACCCCAGTAACGATAAGCCTTACCACCACGATAGATAATCTGACCATCACGGATTGGATGTAATCCGCCATGAATATCAACAAGGTAAGGCTTGCCATCTTTCCAAATTAAGCTTTTATTCTGAAACGTGCGCTCGGCATCTTCTGCGGTTGCTGGCACAAGATGACCGTTTTTCATGACCATGGATTTATCACCCATCATCACCACTTCACCCTCAGCAATCGGCTGCATTTTGCCATTGGCATCAACAACGTATGCTTTACCATTGCGGTAAACCACATCACCTGTCTTTAGGCTGTGCAGCTTACCATCGGCACCATAGCGATAGGGATGTGACTTGTAATAGACAATATCGCCATCTTTTAAAATGGATTTATCAATACCTAGCAACCCATCATTCATCTCTTTAGCATAAATAGCCTCACCATGATGCCCCCTAATGACTTGATAGTCGCCAAATTGCATCGGGTTCTTAAGGTCAATACTAGACTGATCAACTGGCTCTAAATGTCCATTTTTCCAGATATACGGCTTACCATTAATCATAACGGTTTCGCCCTCTTTAACGGCTCTAAGCTTGCCATCTTTACCTTTAACATAGGGTTTGCCATCAATCCAAGTCACGCCCTTGGTGTCTATCGGAATCAACTGACCATCAGCACCCACTTTATACGCCTGACCATCTTTACTGATAATGTCACCCGAAGCAGGAACCAATTTGCCATTTTTCCAGATATACGGCTGACCATTAACCATCACCGTTTCACCCTCTTTAACGGCTCTTAATTTTCCATCTTTTCCTCGAACATAAGGCTTACCATCAATCCACGTCACCCCATCGGTTTTTACTGGGATTAGCTGACCATCGGCACCCACCCTGTAGGTTTTACCATTTCTACTGATGATTTCACCGGCATGCAATCCAGATGTATCGTTCTGATCAACCGGTATGAGCTTGCCATCTTTGTACATCATCTTTTTGCCATTGACTGTCACAATCTGACCATCTTCTACTTTATGCAACTTGCCATCGGGGCCCATCACATAAGGCACCCCATCCTTCCATGTGATGCCGTTTGTTTCTATAGGGGTCAGCTCACCATTTTCACCCACCAGATAACTCTTGCCATTGCGATGTATAATATCTCCAGCATGTAATGGCACCAATTGACCGTTATGCATCATAAAATACTTGCCACCTATTTGCATAACCTGCCCCTCTGTCTGATTATTGCTCACAGAATCTAAAGGAACCCATGTGCCATCTTTGTACACCATCAACTGACCATTCTGTAGTTCAACTTTGAACTTCTGACCATTGATGATGATAAAATCTTCAAACAACAAGATTCTTTTATCAGACATGATCTCTTCAATTTTCTTTTCTTGTATCGACATGTCCGTTTGTGAATTATCGACTGCTGAGGCTTCTGGTGGTTTAGAGTATTTAATATTAAGCCAGCCAATGTAGCTAACTAAGCATATGCCCGCAATAGCACATGAAATCATAAACTTACGGCTAATGCGTCTGCCTTTTTTCTTTTTTATTTCATCACTTAAACTCATGCGGCACCCCTGTGCTTATGCTTTAACATTATTGTTTGTAATGACGACTTTTTGCTGATTGGCACCTGTGCCACTGGTCAGCATGATTTTTTGATATAAGCCATCAAGGATGTAATATGGCTGTTTGTATCGACCATTACTTAACGCTTCCTCTCCTTGTGCATTAACGACTTTAACCACAGGAATATTTGAACGTGACGCAATTTTAGGCAGCTTAATAAAAGTTTTCACTCCATCATCAAACACTTCAATCGGTTTCCATGTTGGGCTGTCACCTGTTGCGATATAGTTACGGTTAATATTATTTGTTTGAACAACGGTTGTTTCAGGATTTACGTCATTACTGGAGTTACTGCCACTATTACTGCTATCGCTGTCATTTGCATGGCTGTAATGATTGTTAAGTGCTTGCGCCATCATGCGCTCATTGAACTTATCTATGGTTTCTTTGGGATAATAGAAATTAACCACATGCGTGGCTGCCCCTAGTTTTGATTCAAGCCCGAGTGTATATATTCTTTTGTCAGTCGATATAACAAGATCAGTATTTAATCCCTTAGTCGCTGATGTCGGTTTAAACGCAATCGAATAAGAACCATCATTTTCATTGGGTCCAGTTAAGAAAGTGGTAAACGTCCACCGTGAACTGTCGCCGATTTGAATATTGCGAATCTTCTCACCTTTCTCAAGCTGAATGGTACAGACACGCAAAGGCGCACAAACAATAATCGGTCGAGAATAGGCATCATAAGGATACGTAATAAAACCATTTGAGCGCACTACGCCATCATCACTACCCGCGATGTAGTTATTGTAAGCCTTCTCAACACTGGCATCATCTTCAAAACCATAAGAGGTCACCACAGCATTTTTATTTTCACCCAGTGATTTAAGCTGCGCTTGTAATGCCGCGCGTTCTTTAGCATTTAAAACATTAAGCTGACTCACCGCATCCGTTGGTACGTTGTCCACGTGGTTATAGTCTAAGCTTGGTGGGTGCATCGCTGAGCAGCCAGATAACATAACAATAGACAGTAAACCTAAACCAGTTAACACTTTTCTTGCCGTTTTTGCCGTTTTTATATTCTTACTCTTCTTCATATACATTCCCCTAACCTAGATAATAATTAAAACCGATTGAAATTTGATTGTTGCTTACCCCTCTTAATTGCTTGTAGGGATAACTATTGCTGCCAATAGATGCCGTGATATCTGTCGTTAACTCAAGCTGTGGTGACACATATAAACCCGCACCCACACCGATAACTGGCAATATGCCAAAATTATTGCCATCACTGTGACGATTAACTTGAAATCCAAGCCCCGCCTTTGCATGAATATTAAAATAAGGATTAAAGAAAAAAGATGCTGTACCCAGTGCATTTACCTGAAGTAATAACTGTGACTCACTGATACCATTGACTTTAAACCGATTGGAGCCATTAAATGCAAGGCCACCCTCAGCACCCAGATAAATTCTTTCTGTTACTGGAACTCTTTGCCCATAATACGCAGCAAGACCAACAGGCAACGATTTTTCGTCTGTTGCTTCACTGGGAGAAGCGACATAAGAATAAGTAGCTTGCCCTGATACATAGATTGTTTTGAACTCATCCGGTCTAAAATCTGCTGCCATCACCGCAGAAAATACTGCCAGTGATAAGGATGTCATCACTATTTTTTTAGTTTTAGAAATATTAAGCATTGGTTATATCCTTTGAATACGTAAAGTTGTAAATATAAAAACCTAATGGATTAAAGCGCTGCACCAACTCCTCTGTGGCGTGGACATCCCAACTATAGCTAAACTCACCCACGTAACGCGTACGACTCATCACCGTTTTAGATTTGGCATCTAGCCTTACTTCCGTCCAAAAGACACGTGTGGTATCGGGTGATAAGTCTAGGATGTTATTAATTTTAACTTCCACAATATCCTTGCTAGCAATCTGATCAATGTTGCGCTGTTTAAAGTATTCTTGAAGTTGGTTATATGCCCCATCTTTTGCCATTGACGTGGCTCTCGCCTTAGCAACTTTCATCACACTGTTATCAACGGAGATAGAAAACGTATCGCGAATGAAATCCTGTAAAAAGAATTTAGCAAGTTTAGGTCGTAACTCAGCGTCAGATACATTGGTCACGGTTTGATTCATGTCAAACACCTGTCCATTTTCATTAACGCCAACCACATACGGCTGCACTTTAGAGTTACCCGCCATCACCACTAAAGCAAAAGCCAATACTGCAATAACCAGCAACAAGAAACGATTAACACGCTTGTGATAAGCACTCTTTTCTTCCTGATCAGCATACATGCCAATATAAGTGGCGTAGCCAACTAAATACGGATTGTCTTTTTCAACCAGTGCCTGCTCCATAATCGCAAGCTGTTTTTCTTTTAAAGCATCATTGAGCTTGTGATTATCACTGCCAAAAAAGTATTGAAACAGACGCTTAAAAAAGCCCGATGATTCGCTATTTTTTGGTGATTTGAGTGCTTTTGTCTTTTTTGAGGATGCAAAATCCCCTACCCATTTCTTAAGGCTCATTTTCTCTCCTTGGTTTTCTAAATTACTTGTTAACTGCTTTTACGAAATTCTAAGCTATTCGCTATTTTTACTATGATCTATGATGTCGCATTGGTTGATAACTCCCCTGTAGTGATTGGTAAATCTGGCGCGTTGTTTTTGACTTCATTATTTTCAACACCGGTATATAAATTCGGATGCTTACGCATAAAGCGCTTACGCGCCCATGAAAAATAAGTCATTGATATAAAAATACGTAGCAATTCCAATGAGGAGACATAGAAAATAAAGACCATGACATATGCCCAGATATTCACTGCTTCCTTAGCTTGCTCTGGGTGGAAATAGTAACGCGCTTTTGAAAAAGTTGAAAAATAAAAATCAGGCTCATAAACCAACAGGATGATAGAGTAAACGGCACATGCTAAAATAATCAATGGATACCACTTAGGGTTGTTTTTGGTGTATACATACAATGAAACTATTGCTGTCAACACCACACCAACCTGCACCAATGTTGAAAAAGGAATGTAACCTAGTAAATCGAGTATAACTATGTATAAAGCAACAACTAGAGTTGATACACATAAAGATATAGCAATTAAAAAAATCAGTCTAAACGGATGTAATAGCGCTAACGAAAGCATCCCTAAAGCTCTTTGAAACCCTATTTTGCCTTTATAAGAATCTAGCCCAAAGAAACTTTCAACATCTTCTTTGGTTAAGAATTTATCTTGTGAAACACTAATGAAACCAATATAACTACCTGTTGTGTGTTTCACTCTTTTAAAGAATACGTAAATGTACTGATAAATATTATATTTACTGCCGCCAAATAGCTTTGCCCCACATAACCCAAGCACTAAAAAATATATGTGAATTATACAGAACAAAGCACAGCTAAGTAAAAGTAGTGAAATAAATAACGCCAATGCCCACCAAAAAAGATTGCTTGTGTGAAATAGACTTACATACCACTCAAAGCCTTTAACAATATATATCCATATAGCATGAAACCAAGAAGCATTAATCTGTGTATGTGAATGCTTAAGCGCTTCCCTTGGCGCTTCTAGCGTTAAGTAATGCATATAGTCGCTATTATATTTCATTTCAAACATCACTATTCTCCCTGCTCTATTGGCTTATTCATTTTGCTTTTTAAAGAGGCGGCTAAATTTTTTAAAGGCGTGCCATGATCTGCACGATTACGATCATTCATACGTTGCCCGAAGTTGCGATCATGTTGCGTTGGGTGAGAACTCAATTTGTTTTTTAAGCTTGATAAAGCTTCTATTGATGCGTTTTTAGCAGCATGACCACCAGCAGCGCCAACGACGCCTCCTACAGCCTTAGCCACACCACCACCTGCTTGCTTCCAATCACCGCCTTTCACTCCTGATGCTACAGCTTTTCCAGCCGCTAACAAATCCTTGCCACCAGTGACTGCTCCTCTCCCTACCATTGGGGCAACATTGGTTAAACCAACACCACCAACACCTTTACCTGTTACAATACCTTGCGTTGCTTTAGTTGCTAATCCAGCGCCAATTGCTGCTGTACCAATCGCAGCATCGGTATGATTAC
>JAQCCA010000042.1 GCA_027621155.1 Pseudomonadota bacterium
GAAATATTTAATAAAAAATATAAAGAAAAATTTATATATATTTGTATCCTTTCTGTATGTGTAGGCAGTAACTTAGCACAAGGCAAAAGTGCAGATTTTGATACCAGTTTTTTCAATGATTTCTCAGCTCAAGATGCCAAGATGCTTTCAGGTGATTTGGTTCCTGGTTTTCAGGTATTAAAATTCACACTTAATGATAAATCATTGGGTGAATATAGTGTTAATGTCATACAAACACCTAAATCAAAAGACTTTTTAATTCAGCTAAACGCGGATATTATCAATAAAATGCACGCAAAACCAGTATTGTTGAAAGCGTTAAAGCGCGAGAAATACCAACTAAGTAAAACTACCATTAAGTATGTGGGCTATGAATATAATCATATGACACAAACGATTAATATTTTAGTGCCACAATCTTATATCTATGATGTTAAATCAGGGGTAACTGCACCACCTGCATTATGGGAGTTTGGGATCTCAGGTGGTGTGATAAATTATGATATTGATACTTCATTTAATCATGATTTTAATAATAACAATGCCAGTATTTTCGGTTCAGCACAGTTGCATTATAACTTAGGGCGTTGGCAGTTGTATTCAAATATGAGTGCAGGCACGAGTTATGATAAATCTGATGGTAGTAGTCATACCCAAAATAGTTCAGATATTACCTACACATATGTGACAACGATTATTCCAAGCTGGCGTAGTCGCTTGATGTTGGGATATAACAATATTCAGAGTAATATCTTTGATGGAAATAGTTTTTATGGTGCAACGCTTAATAACGACAGGGAAATGTTGCCGCAAGATGAGCAACAGTTTAAGCCTGTTGTGCAAGGAGTGGCAAGTATCCCAGTTACTATTGAGTTATACCAAAACAACAAGTTAATTTATAAAACACACTTAAACCCAGGACCTTATAAAATTAGCGATTATAATGCCGTTGCTGGACTTGGTGATATTACTGAGATTGTTACAGATAATAGTGGACATAAAACGCAATCAACCATTCCTTTTCAATATATTGCAAGTGCGCTTTATCCTGGGATTGTGGTTTATGATGTCAATGCTGGTTTGATGCAATATCATAGCAATATGGAAGCGGAATTTTTAGAAGCTGAAGTACATTATGGTTTAAGCAATTATTTTTCCCCTTATGTCGGTGTTTTTGTTAACCCTGATTATTTGGCTGAAGGCTTTGGGACAGCAATTAACTTAGGTCAATATGGTGCGCTTAACTTAGTTACCTCAGGTTCAATGCTGGATGTTAAAACAAGCGAAAGTACGCGTAAGCTATACAGAGGTCTGCGTGCGCAAGTCAGTTATGATAAAAGTTTTGTCGATATGGGTAGTAGCTTTGATATCATTGGTTATTTTTATCAAACACGTCATTATATTGGTGTTGATCAAGCGTTTTCGCAAAGTACTTTCTCGGTAGGTGGTAATTCGGGGCAGAAAAATAATTTTAGTGTCAATATCTCGCAAAACTTACTGTGGAATATGTCATTAAATGCTAACGTCTCATACAGTCAGACGTGGTCAAATGACACTGAACTCACGGCAGATATGAGTTTAAACCAGTCTTTCAAACTCTTTAATTACAGTATTTCATACGATCAATCAAAAGTGCTCAGTGGTGATGGAGCAGGTCAGTTAAATCGTAGCATTAGTCTAAATATCAGCTTTAACTTTGGTGAGCATGGCGGCAGTTTAAATAATACCACAAGTTATGATATGGAGTCGCAAGCACTCAATGATAATATCAGCTACGGTCTCAGTTCAAGCTCAGGTAAAACTTCCGCTAATATTGGTTACAGTTATAGCAAACAGTTACAACAAGGCGATACACAAAGCAATAGTGTTAACTTTGACGTGTCACAACAGACTAATTTTGCCAATATTAATGCCAATGGCAATATGCAAAGTCTGCACAATTACTCAGTCTCAGCGCGTATGTCAGGTGCTGTGGTCTATACCAGATATACGGGGATACAATTTCTGCAACATGCTAATGATACCTTTGCAGTGATTGATGCCGATGGGGTATCGGGCGTAAATGTCGATGGACTAACCGAAACAAATCACAATGGCTATGGCTTATACAATAGTCTCATGCCTTACTACTATAACGACATATTACTCAGTGATACACAACGTCAAAATGGTGTTTTACAAGAACATGAAGCCTATGCAGTTCCTGTACAAGGGGCGATTTTATATCGCAAATTTAAAGCAAAAGTAGGTCAGTCATTATTTATTAAGCTGAATCCGACAAAGCACGCCAATGTGAGTAAATTAATCGATACACGTACAGGTGAAATAGCCGAGCATGTTTATGGCAATTTATATTATTTCAATACCATTAAAGAGGGAGATCATTTGAAACTAGAAACAACAACCGACAAACTTGTTAATACCATACTGGTAAGCAAGTTAGCTCATAATGAAATAGCCATTTAATAACAGCAATAAAAAAGTAACAAATAACAGGAGAAGTAAGATGAAAAAATATTTAACAATCGCATCAACAATGTACGCAATATTGTCAGCAAGTTCATTATATGCAGGTGATCAGGTTACGATAAACTTTACAGCTCAGATAGTAGCTAGTACATGCTCAATTACTGCTGGTAGTGGAAAAATCGTAGATGAAGATATGGGGGCGTTATATTTATATAATCCTAATAATGCAGCTGCTGGGGATAATGTTAGCCCTTCAGATATTGGCATGACAAAACCACTTACAAAAATTGAGGAAATTATAAAATGTAGTACTTCTACAGCACCAGCTGTGAGTTATGCTACGGATACCACAGTAAATAGAGATGGGACGTTTCATGATATTTTAATGCTAGCTGATGGGAGTAGTACTACTACTTCCTTGGGTATTCGATTAAATGATGATAATGCTACAACGCAGCCAGCATATCTTGACTTTACTAAAACTCCAGCAGATTCAGGTGTAGTTGAGATGAAAACAGCAGGTGTAGATCAGTATGCAATAGATCTTACGCCTCAATTGGCATATACGCATAAAGCAACAGTTGCAGCCCTTACTGCGTTATGGTCTAGTGGGACTACTTTGACTGCAAAAGCTGTTATTAATTTAAGTTACTCATAGTTTACGTATATCAAATCAGGTTGGTATGAAACATTAATGAGTCTAGAAAGGATAATATATGTTGAATTTTTTAAAAATTACTGTGGAGATTGGATTTGCTTGCTTGTTTTTTTCGCAGGCTTTTGCCCATGTTACTCCCTTACCAACACGCGTAATTTATCATGAGAGTGATAAGTTTACGGCGGTTAATGTGCAAAATAATGATCCGGATAATGCTTATGGCTTAGAGAGTTGGGTTGCTGGCAGTGACCCTAAAAACTCGGCACAAACAGTTAAAGGATCGATTGATCATGAGTTTTTAATTTCGCCTAAGTTTACGGTGGGTCCACCTAAAAATGAGCAAGTTGTGTTGCATATTATTAAGCTGCCAGATATTCATTTGCCCAAGGATCGTGAGAGTCTTTTTTATTTGGAATTTCAAGAAGCTCCACCTAAGCTTAATCTGGCCGATAACGCAGCAAAAAAAGGGCATCTACAGGGTGGTTTACAAATTGCAATTCACACGCAGATTAAGATGATGTATCGTCCAAAAGATATTCCAGAACTCAGCAACAGTGAAATTAAAGGTGAGATTTCGATCAAAAGACAGGAGAACAACATCATTTTTGATAACAACAGCCCGTATGTCATCAACTCATTAGGATTAACCGATCAAATTCCGGATACAGCGAAAAATTCTAAGCAATTAGCAAAGGTAAAACCGATTGTGCTGCAAAAAGCCCAAGTTTTATTACCGTTTCAAAAGACTATGGTAAAGCTCACAAAAGCGCAGATCGTGATACTCAATAAGCTAGTAATGAGTAACAAACCATTGTATTTAATTTATATTAATGACTATGGTGGGGAACGATATTTAAGTATAAAAGCTGGAGAATATTAATATGAGATGCTATAAACTGCTGATACTGATGGTGTTGTTATTGTGTTTTACTAGGCCTTCTATGGCAGATGAGCCAGTAATAGCAGAAAATATAAACCTTAATAATTTTAAAAGTCAGTTAATACAACTTAAGCCTGGGGAGTCAGTGGTAGTCTTAGATAAAGATATTAACCTATATGTTACAACTACAACACAAAGCATTACTGCTGGTAAAGGTTATAATAAATATACAAAAATATACAGCTACTCAAATGCGGTCTTTAACCAAATACCAAGTTCGCAAAACTTAAAACCACTAATTTTTTCTGCTAGCTACGCTTATGATTTAGGCATGCACTACTATCTATATATTTCATACACTAATGGAACGCTAAAATTCAATAAAGATTGTGTTAGTAAGGGATTAAATGGGTGGGCAGACTTCGTTTTTACTAATACTCCTTCTCCTGCGGTAGAAGTAGATGATAACCAGGGCTTCATCTCTACTTTTTTGGCTTCATCTGTAGAGGGAACAGCTTGCATTACGGATACTCCTGTTGAATTAAAGGTGGAATACAATCCAGATAAATTGACGAATTCTCCAGATAAAATCTTAGACAAATCCTTAATATTTTCATTGGGAGGGACTTTTGCTTATAACAATACTATAATGCAAACCACTGTCATGCTCTCTCCTACTTACTTTAAGGTAATGATGCCTGATATACAGCGAAGCTGTACTTTTACAATGGATTCAAAGTCGGTAGATTTTGGTCAATTAGACGTTAGTAAACTAAACGATATCACTCATGGAGACACTGTTTTGATAAAGAATTTCTCGCTTAGAGTTAACTGTACGGATGATAACTATGCTCATAACGATTCTGTTGGGGTTGTTATTAACAAAGTAGATAACCCAACTGTAAACGATGACGGTACGATTAATACGTACATTGAGGGAAAGCAAACAGGGATTGCCATTGGGTTAAAATTAAATGGAACTGTGATTAACACATTATGCAATGATACTTCAAGTTGCACCCTGTACGGTAAAAAAAGCATTGATATTAGGACGACCAATGTCAATTATAATATGACTGCAACAATGCAAAAAAATACCAAGTGTACTACGTCATGTATTAGTGATTATAAGCTTTATGTAGGCAGTAATATAACAGGCGTGGTGAATTTAAAAGTAATATTGCAGTAAAGCCAGCTATCGAGTAATTCAATATAATGGTTGTATATTCGCCTGACATCAAAACCAATTAGGACTAAGATAAACCACAGGTTTTTTAACAGGTGTGATGTGTAAGATTTTTATGTCATTTTTGATAAACAATACAAGGCTTAATTATCATCAATTAAATAATATCAATCTCTTTATGCGTACGGTTGAGTTTGAATCATTAACCAAAGTAGCAGAAATACTTGATGTTTCAAAGTCAACTGTCAGTAAAGCCATTCAGCTACTAGAAGATGCTATTCAATTACCACTTTTTGTGCGCAGTCAGAAAAACTTCACACTTACACCGGAAGGCGATATTTTTTATCATGAATGCTTGCAACTTGAACGAGAAGTTTTAAATATATCTGCATGTGTTTCAGATATCCAGACTGAACTCCAAGGTATTTTAACCATCAATGTGATTAGAAGTTTGGTATGCCAGAGTTTTTTAAATGCCCTGACAAAATATCAGCAGGCATATCCTAAAATGAGTATTGATTTAATTTTGGATAAAAACAACTTCAAAGGAGAATTTTGTGGCGAAATCGATCTTTATGTTACATCGTATCAAGAGGGCATACCAGAGTACATTCAAAGAACTGAAATATTTAGTATCACAAGCATGTTATGCGCATCTCCTAAATATATACTGGCTTACGGATTGCCAAATGAGTTGACGGATCTCATAAATCACCAATTTATTATGTACACACAACCAAATGGTTTAATTACGTCAATTCATGAAAAATTAGTTAAAGAAGGTATTAAGGTTAACTCAATGATTAAAATAAACTCAATTAATAGCATTAAGGAATGTGTTGTTGCAGGTTTAGGTATTTCTGAGCTGCCACTATCTTGCATTGAAAATGAGCTGAAAAATGGAACACTCGTCAGTATTTTGCCTCAATTTAATGCTATGTACCCCATTTATGCATACCATGTAACATCTGATGGTAATACACCTACTAAAGTAAAATATTTTCTTGAGCTGCTGTTGCAAGAACAGGCTATGGGGAGTACTTTAAGGTAACCGTTACTCATTCACTCTATAAAATATGGGGAATATAATACACGCTTCATCAAGTGTGTTATAGCTTTTCTTGAAATTAATCTTAAGCTACTGCTGAATATAATTAACCAAACTCTCCACTTCATCATGCTTTTGATGATAGCGCGAGCTTGCCCATTTGGTTAGATCCCCGATGGATAGTAGTCCTAGAAAAGTACTATTATCATCGTAGATTGGCAAGTGGCGAATACGCTTTTCGGTCATGAGTTGCAAGGCTTCTTGCGCGGTTTGATTGTGGTTCATTGAGATGATCTGCTCGCTCATAATATCGGCGACAATATGTTTTTTTAAGTCTTGATTGCGTGCTGAGACTTTGAATAAAAAATCACGCTCAGTGATAATGCCATGAAATTCGTCGTTATCGATAACAAGTAGCGAGCCGACTTTATGCTCAGCCATTTTTTGTGCCGCCTCAAATAAACTGCTATTGGCACTAATACTAAAAACGCGTTTATCTTTGTTGACGATTTCTTTGAGTTTGCTATGCATGGGGTTGCTCCTTATGGTTTATGTCAGAACATCGTGTTCTTAGAGTATAGCCTAACGGTTGAGAGATAATTGTAAAGAGCAAATTATACGAGTGATGGAAAAAATGCTTTTTTATTGTTGCGATTCGCAGGTGATGATGATAGCTTGTGTTTATTATCATTGAAAAAGCTCAAGGAGGCTGGTGATGTTAAAAACAATCAAAAAACACATGCTGCTTCCACTTTCTTTTTCCCTTGAACTATCTCTACGACTGCCTCGCTGGTAGGCAGCTATTTAATTTTCCCTTTGTATATTACAGTTATATTTTATTATTACATTTAAGCAAACTAAGTAAATCACGTATCATTTTTTGGAGGATAACGTAAGTGAGTGAGCAGATTTATATTTGGCAAAATGGTCAATTTATCGAGAAAGAAAAAGCGGTTGTGAGTGTAATGACCCATGCGCTGCATTATGGTTCAGCAGTATTTGAAGGAATCCGCGCTTATAAAACGCCCAAAGGCACTGCGATTCTAAAGCTAAAAGAACATATGCAGCGTTTTGATTATTCAATGCGTGCTTTGGGTATGAATCCGCCTTTTAGTGTTGAAGAAATGTGTCAAGCAGTCATTGACACCGTTAAAAAAAGTGGGCTTGAATCTTGCTATATTCGACCATTGGCTTTTTATGGTGATAATCAAAGTGTTGGTGTATTGCCAAAGTCTGATCATCCGATTGAGGTAATTGTCTGGTGTTTACCAATGGGGCGTTATTTGGCAGCTGAAAGTGTCGATGTGATGGTCAGTAAATATATTCGTATCCATCCGCAATCAACGATATGTGACGCTAAAATATCAGGTCATTATGTCAATAGTATGCTCGCCAGTATGCAGATTCGTGGTACGCATTATCATGAGTCTTTACTATTGGATGCCGATGGCAATGTGGCTGAAGGGGCAGCGCAAAATATCTTTTATGTTAAGCATAATGAGATTTTTACAACACCTTTGGGTACGATCTTAGATGGCATTACACGACGAATGATTATTCAAATCGCCAAGGAACAGGGCTATACGGTGCATGAGCAGTATTTCAAAGTTGAAGATATTATCGATGCTGATGAGGCGTTTTTCAGTGGCACGGCTGCCGAGATTACCCCGATTCGTAGTATTGATGATCAGAAAATTGCCGGTCACGGTGAAATTGGGCGTGTTACTAAACATATCAAGCTTTGTTTTAGTGAAATCACTCAAGGCATTAAAGCATCTGACGCCTTAACCTACGTGTAGGGGCGTATGGCATACGCCCATAAACAGAATTATTTTGAGGAAGGAGAGTTAACGATGAGTACACAAACCAAACAGCCCAATAAAGAGCGTGTTTATATTTTTGATACCACATTGCGTGATGGTCAGCAATCACCAGGTGCAGGCATGAATTTTGAAGATAACATTGGTTATGCTGATTATGCGCATGCACTGAATATCGATGTGTTAGAAGCGGGTTTTCCTTCGGCAAGTCAATTGGATTTCCAAATTGTGCATACAATTTCTGAGCGTATGGCAAATCGACAATCCAATATGATCATTGCTGGACTTTGCCAGCTAAGAGAAGCGCAAGTTTTAAAGACGATGGAAGCATTAAAGCCATCACTTGCTATTGGTAAAGCACGTATCCACGTTTATTTGCCGGTTGATCCTAACTTAGCACAAGCGAGTTTAGGGGGTAAAAATGATGAGCAAAAGCACATTGATGAAGTCTATCGTTTGATTAAAATTGCAACGGATCAAGGTTATGAAGTTGAGTTTAGTGCGGAAGGTTATTCGCGTTTAGCAGATGGTTTTGACTATGTTACCGAAGTGTTTAAATCCGCGGTGAAAGCCGGTGTGTCAGTGATTAACTGTCCTGACACAATTGGTGGGGCGTGCGAGCGTGAAGGCGATGAGTATTTTGTGAAAAATATGGCAAAACACGCGCGCATTATCAAAGATGCCTTTCCTGATAAAGATATTATTTGGTCGGCACATTGCCATAATGATTTTGGCTTGGCATTAGAGAACTCGATGAATGCGGTCTTTGATGGTCCGGCACGTCAAGTGGAAGCATGTATTAATGGTGTAGGCGAGCGCGCAGGCAATGCGGCATTAGAGCAATGTGTGATGTTTATCGATGCCTTTGGCAAACAACAAGATGTGCATTATTACACTAATATTAATATCAATGGCTTGAAAGAAGTCTCGGATTTTATTGCCCAAAAAATGCTGCCTAAACAGCCACATTCACCGATTGTTGGCTTAAATGCAACACGACATACTTCAGGAGGGCATACCAATGCGATTTTGAATAACCCATTGGCTTACCAGCCATTTGATCCAAAGTCCATCGGTAGTGAAATTTCTTTTGTGTTTGGTCCGTTATCTGGTGGTAATCATGCTAAGAAGATTATCGAAGACTTTGGCTATGTTTGTGAAGAACATGAAAAAGCAAAAATAGCGCAACAGATCAAAGATATTTATCATGAGCGTCGTAAAGGGATAACTGATCTTGAGTTATTGAGTGCCTATAAAAAAATACGTGCGCCTATTAAGGCAAGTAAAATTGCTTATGGTAAATCAGAGGACAGTAGTTCGGTGACAATTACGGGACAGTTCTTCGATCAAGCAAATCTAAAAGTTGAGTTAGCTGGGGAGAACTCAGCACTTGCAGCATTGCTTAGTGCGACGGATAAATACATTCCAGGCATTGAGGTTAAAGACTATTATGCAAAATCCTTAACAGAAGCAGGGGTGCGTTCAAGTTCAGAGGCAACGATTATTGTTAGCGCGCCAAATCACAATGCCTATAAAGGTATTGCCAAAGATCATGATATTGAGATCTCAGCACTCAAAGCATTTATCGAAGCGGTGAATCAAATGTATGTAGATGCCAACTATAGGGCGCAGAGCACATCGACACAAATAAGTCAACAAGAGGTATCCCATGGCTAAAAATATTATTGATAAAATCTGGGATCAGCATGTGGTGGAGTCAAAAAAAGGCTTTCCAGATATTTTTTATATCGATCGAATGCTGATGCATGAGGTTACCTCAGCGCAAGCATTTGATAAGTTGCGTGAATTAAATATACCCGTGCGTAACCCACAATCCATTGTGGCGACTTTAGATCACAGTATTTCTACCTCACCGATTGATCGCACACAGATGAATGATCCCATTGCCAAGGCGCAAGTTGAAACGTTGCGTAAAAATGCCAAAGAGTTTGGTGTTGAGCTATATGATTTTGACAGTCAATATCAAGGCATTGTTCATGTGATTGGGCCTGAGCTTGGGTTTACTTGGCCAGGAAGTACGATTGTTTGCGGTGATTCACACACCTCAACGCATGGTGCCTTTGGCGCATTAGCGTTTGGCGTTGGTACTTCCGAGGTCGGGCATGTCATGGCGACAAATTGCATTTTGCAATATCGCCCTAAAACGATGAAAGTGCACTTCAAAGGCAAGCCTTCGAGTTATGCAACAGCAAAAGATATTGTGATGAAGCTCATTGCTGAAATTGGCATAGGTGGTGCTACTGGCTTTGTAATTGAGTATAGCGGTGATGCGATAAAAGCACTGTCGATGGAAGCACGAATGACTTTATGCAATATGTCAATCGAATGTGGTGCCAGAGCCGGATTAATCGCGCCAGATGAGATAACTTTTAATTATCTAAAAGGGCGCAAATACGCGCCTGATGCTGAACATTGGGAAAATGCAGTGAATAAATGGCGCACCTTAATGAGCGATGACAATGCTAGCTATGATAAGGTCGTGGAAATTGATATTGAGGACTTGCAGCCAATGGTTACGTGGGGAATTAATCCACAACATGCCGTGGCAATTAATGCATCTATTCCAAGCTTAGCTAGTATTCCGAAGCATCAGCAAAAGTTAGCCAAAGAAGCCTATCGTTATACTGGGTTTAGTGAAAATGAAGCGGTTTTGGGCAAAGCGATTCAATGGGCGTTTGTTGGTAGTTGCACCAATGGTCGTATTGAAGATATGCGTGCTGCAGCTGATGTGTTAAAAGGACATAAGATTGCTCAAGGGGTAACGATGTATATCGTGCCAGGTTCGGAGAAAGTGCGCGCGCAAGCAATTGCTGAAGGGTTGGATAAGATATTTATCGAGGCAGGTGCGGAGTTTAGAATGCCAGGATGTTCCATGTGTCTGGCGATGAATGATGATAAAGTGCCAGCGGGGCAACGCTGTATCAGCACCTCAAATCGTAATTTCATCGGTCGACAAGGAACCGGTAGTATTACCCATTTGGCTTCGCCGAAAACGGTAGCCGCAAGTGCGATTAAAGGGGTGATTTGTAGTGTGGCACAGTTAGAACAAGAAGGAGTATTGGCATGAAAGCATTTCAAATGCTAAAGAGTAAAGCAATTCCTATGTGGTTAAGCGATGTCGATACCGATATGATTATTCCGGCACAATATTTAACGCAAACAACAATTGCGGGTTACGGTGAGCATCTTTTTACCCGCTTAAAAGCAGCAGATCCAGAATTTGTTTTCAATCAAGCACGATTTAAAAATGCACGAATTCTTATCAGTGGTAACAATTTTGGCTGTGGCTCATCAAGAGAGCATGCCGCTTGGGCACTGCAACAAGCCGGTATTGATGTTGTCTTGGCTCCTTCATTTTCCGATATATTTTTCAATAACTCGGCTAAAAACGGTTTGTTATTGATTGCTTTAGATGGTGAGCTATTAGAAAAATGGTGTGAAAAAGCACAAGCTGAAGATCTTGATATAACAGTTGATTTAGCTGCGCAAAGCATTACCGTAGATGGAGCATCTTATCACTTTGACTATGATCCATTTCGCAAAACTTGCCTGCTCCAAGGGCAAGATGACATGGGCTATTTGTTGTCTAAAGAGCGTGAGATTAGTCGGTTTGAAACTATGCTTAAGCAATAAAAGAGACTGTTGTGATTAGAAATCAAAAGGCTTTTGTTATTGCCGGTGTTTCAGGTAGAGGGAAAAGCTGACTTCTTAAACTTTTATCAGATAAAGGAATGGCTTGTATTGATGAGCCAGCAAGGGTAATTATTGCACAGCAACGAGAGATAAAGAGGCAAGGAATTTATGATTGAACTAAATAAAAAATTACAAATTCTAGAAGAGTCTCTTTGGATTGAGAAAACAAGATTTGATTTGGCATATATGGATAGCATTTTGGATGCACAGTTTTTTGAGTATGGACGATCAGGAAGCGTTTATACGCGTGAGGATACTCTGGCGCATCCTTATCAGCAAATTAAAGCAAAAATGCCACTTGAGAATTTTCAAGTGCATGATGTCAGTGAAACGGTAAAGCAGGTTACCTATGTCAGCGAAGTAGGAAATGCAGAACTTCGTGCTAATCGCAGCTCAATTTGGGTGAGAAACTCAGATGAGTGGAAACTTGTATTTCATCAAGGAACACCGATACAAAAATTCTTAACATTGCCAAAATCGCTAAGATGTTATTTTGCTTTATTGACCGATAGTTTAATCCACCATCAGCAACTTGAAAGGTTGGATACAAATGCTTTGAATCGTGAATTTTTCCCGGGTGGGGAATTATCAAGTGAGGATATTCCAAAATTAATTCAGCGCTTTATATTAGGCTATGAAAAATATGGAACCCCTATTTTTATGATATATGATGGGCATAATAATTTTTTAGGTAGAGCGGGTTTTTCATATGTTGAAGAATTGCAAGCTATTGAAATAGGTTATGTGCTTGATCATCCATACTGGGGGCAAGGGTATGCAACAGAAATTGTCTCTACACTATTAGATTGGGCATCACACCATTTTAAATGTGAGCATATTTATGCGTTTGCTTGTATTAATCATATAGCATCAATTAGAGTGATGCAGAAAGTGGGTATGAAATATTGTGGTGAACAGCTTTTAAAAGGTATTAAATGTTCTGTGTATAAAGTAAATATTAATAAATCGGAGATCACATGAAAAAAACAATCGCAATTTTAGCAGGGGATGGCATAGGTCCTGAGGTTATGGATTGCACCACTCAAGTA